>SLEW01000152.1 GCA_007124575.1 Bacteroidales bacterium
CCCTTAACGGCAACCTGAGAGGCCAGGCCTCTCTCCACATCAGGCCTCAGATACTGTCCGGCAAACTCCAGATCGTCGTACACCTGTTGGTACACGTCTTCGTAAGGCCTGCGAGGCACGTTGAGATCGTCCTCATCTTCGGTGGCGGGCACGGTACGTATTGGCACCGGCCCGAACATACGTACCAGGTCAAAGTGGGCCAGGGCACGCAAGAACTTCAGCTCTGCGAGGTATCCGTTTACTTCATCATCTGTCAGCTCATCCACGTGGGGTATCTGTAAGATGGCATGGTTAGCCCTGTTGATCAGGCGGTAGATGCTGGCCCAGATGCCTTCCACGATCACATTGTCGGCAAGGATGCTGTTGTTGTCCATCTGGTTGTATCCCGCCGTGGTTCCTGTCCATTCAAGGTTATCTGCAGGCAGGTCGCCAGCCACAAGGTAATTGCGACCATAATAGCCTGCAGCCTGCAGGGCAGCGTAGGTGCCGGTAATGGCACTCTCTGCATCTGCCTGGGTCGTGATGGCGTCTTCTCCCGGGATGCTGTGGTAGGGCTCCACGTCCAGCACATCGCATGCCGACAGGGAGAAGAGGAACATCAGGAAAATTATATTTGTTTTTTTTATCATATCTGTGGTTTTTATCTGTTTGTTGCTTCGTGTGAATTTGATGGTTTGGCAAGGGAGGCCTTTTTGTTTGTTTTTGAGATCGGCCTTCATGTCTCGACGATCATTGAGTTGCCATCTTAAATACTAAATCTCCAGATTCACCCCGAGGGAGATGGTTCGCACCTGCGGGTGTGTAAAGAAGTCGGTACCTCTCCTGAGGTTGTCGGCTCCGGCATAGTTTACCTCCGGGTCCATGCCGCTGTAGTTGGTGAACGTGAGCAGGTTTTCCCCGGTAATAAATACGCGGGCGCTTCTCATCCCGGCTCTTCCCACGATATCCGGGCTGAGGCGGTATGAGAGAGTGAGATTTTTCACCCTGAGATAGGAGCCGTCTTCGATGAAACGGGATGAGATCCTGTTGTTGTTATTCGGGTCAAGCTCCGTGGCCCTTGGCACGTCTGTGATGTCTCCGGGCTGACGCCAGCGGTCAAGTACGGCGGTTGTCTGATTATCTTCACCTTTCATGGACTCGATATAGATACGGGTACCATTAAAGATGTCGTTGCCGTAAGAGAACTGCAGGAATACGCTGAGCTCGAAGTTTTGATATCTGATCCTGTTTGAAAGTCCGCCGGTAAAGTCGGGGTTTGGGTCACCGATTTTGGTTCGGTCTTCGGAGGTAATTTGTCCGTCGCCGTTGATATCAGCGAACACGATGTCGCCGGTGGAGGGGTCTACGCCCAGGCTTTTAAACCCATAGAAGATCCCCATGGGTTCCCCTTCCCTGATGCTGTTGCTTCCCCGGCCGATGTTATCCAGGGGTTGTCCGTCATAGAGTTTCAGCACCTTGTTCCTGTTGCGGCTGATGTTAAAGTCGGTGGTCCATGAGAACACGCTGTTTTCGAAATTCACCGTTCGGAGGGTAACTTCAACACCTCTGTTTTCGAGTTCTCCGATGTTTGACGTGATGCTGCCATAGCCTGTGGTAAATGAAATGGGGCGGCTGAAAAGCAGGTCTTTGGTGTGGTTGTAATAATAGTCTACGGAGAGTTCGATTCGGTCGTCGTAGAGTCCCATGTCGAGGCCGGCGTTATACTGGTAGGTAGTTTCCCATTTCAGCTCAGGGTTTGCGATGCCACGTGGGAATATGCCTGACTGTCCGAGGTAGTTGGCGCCGCCACCAAAGAGTGACAGGTAGGCAAAGTCGGGTATCCCGTCATTACCGGTGATTCCGTAGCCGCCGCGCCAACGCAGCTCGTTGATGGGCGTGTCCCATGCACGGAAGAAGTCTTCTTCCGACATGCGCCAGGCTGCAGATACGGCCGGGAAGAAGCCATAGCGGTTATCTTCGCCAAAGCGTGATGATCCGTCATAGCGCGCTGTAAATGAGAGGATGTAACGATAGTCGTAGTTGTAGCGCATCTGGCCAAAGAAGGAGTTCATCCCTCTGTCGGTAGCTCCGGCCGACGCATTGGAGATGGTGCCTGCTTCGCTGATATACTGGAAATAGGCGTTTGGAAAGTCTACTCCCCGGATGAAGGAGTTGCGGCGCTGAAAGAGCTCGAAGGAGTATCCGCCCAGCAGCTCCATGTTATGTACATCATCGAAGGTGTTTACATACCTCAACGTGTTATTTGCCACGATGTTAAGCACGTTGCTCAGGCCTTCGAGGCCGATGCCGTTGGAGCGGGCGCCCTGGCGTGTGATGGCAGGGTCATAGCTGTGCTCTCTCAGGCTCAGATAGTCGAAGCCCCACTTGGTGTTAAAGGTGAGGTTGTCGAGGATACGGTAGTTGGCAAAGGCGTTTCCGATGGTGCGGTAGTTATGTGCTTCGTTGATAGCTTCCTGGCCGATAGCTACCGGGTTGGCAAAAGGTGCTTCCTCGTTATAGCTGCCGTCCTCGTTATATACAGGATATATGGAGGGGTTTGCGATGGCGTTTGCGAGTGGCGCATTGAGTGACTGGTCGCCTTCTACCCTGTTATTCAATGAATAGGACACCCCGACGCTCATCCCGATGTCCAGGTTGTCGTTTACGTTATGGTCCAGGTTGACCCTTCCGCTGAGACGCTCATAGGATGTTCCCAGCAGCACGCCTTCCTGGTCAAGGTAGTTTCCGGATACAAAGAAGCGGGTTTCTTCGCTTCCGCCGCGGGCAGAGAGCTCGTAGTTCATGGTGGGGGCCACAGACAGCACTTCATCCATCCAGTCGGTGTTCACCATGCCTGCCGGATCATCCGGCTGGGTGCCTTTTAGCTCGTGCCATTGCGCCGCATCAAGCATCTCCAGGCGATTTTCGATGTCCTGCATCCCGGTGGTGGCATTGAAGCTGATCTGTGTTTCTGCCTTTGCGCCTCTTTTTGTGGTGATGAGGATGACACCGTTCGTGGCGCGCGCCCCGTATATGGCGGCAGCAGAGGCATCTTTCAGCACTGTCACCGATTCGATATCGTTGGGGTTGATGTCGGAGAGGGCGTCAATGCCTTGTCCGGAGAAACCCACCTGGCCATAGTCGCCTGTGGTGACGGGGATGCCGTCCACGACGATCAGTGGCTGGTTTCCCGCGGATATAGAGCTGCTGCCCCTGATGCGGATAGTGTTGGCAGCGCCGGGTGTTCCGGAGCTCTGGGTGATCTGCAGGCCGGCTGATCGTCCCTGCAGCACGCCGTCGATGGTGCGCATGCTCGATTCTTCAAGGTCTTCGGAGCTCACCACGCCCACGGAGCCGGATATCAGGCGGCGCGACTCGGTTCCATAACCGGTGACGACCACCTCGCCCAGCTGGGCGACGTCAAGCTCCAGCTCTACATTGATGGTTGAGCGTCCATCTACCGGAACGGTTTTAGGCCTCATCCCAACGAAAGAAAACTGAAGGGTGTCGTTGGGCTCCACGGCAATCTGAAACTGGCCATTGCCGTCGGTGATGGTGCCCCGGGTAGTGCCCTGCACGGTGACAGTGACACCGGGGAGGGTGATGTCTCCCTCGTCTACGGAGGTCACCACCCCACTCACCGTGATACGGTCTGCTTTGGCCACCAGGGCGACCATCAGCAGCATGAGCATAGAAATAAGGATTTTCTTCATAGTTGATTGGTTTTTATGGTTGGTGCATTATTTTCCCTCATTCATACGTGCCTTTGCGCAACATTTTTCTGTCTTTCACCATCATAGCACCCATGGCGCACATATGCACAATCTGGAAATCGTCGTCCACGATTACGAGGTCGGCATCCATTCCGGGTGCAACATGGCCTTTGTGGTTTAGTTTGAGGATGGAGGCCACATTGGATGTGACTGGCTGCAGGGCTTCCTCCGGCTTGAGGCCTTCTTCTTTCACCGTGTCTCTGAGCTCATCCATCATGGTTGTCAGGCCGCCGGTTTCCAATTTAACGAGTTTACCTTTCTCATCGAACCTGGGCAGAGACCCTGAGCCATCGCTGCTCATAGTGATATGCCCGAGGGGTACGCCTGCTTTCAGCAGCTCCACGATGCCCTTCGAGGGTTTTACCTCTTCATCGGGAAAAACGGGATATGAGCTGGTGGTAAAGTCCACATAGCCGTGTTTGCCATATTCTTTGGCGTCTTCAAATATATATTCGTTGCGGTTACAGTGTGTGGGAAGGAACTGTGTGAGTTTGATTTCGCTCATGTTAACAGCATCATAAAGCGGCTGGAAGGGGTTTTCAGCATCGCCCAGATGGATATTTACGATGCCGGACTTTCCTCCGAGCATGGCACCCACACGGGAGTGGGCGGCGAGGCGTATCAGTTCTGTTATTGTGGGTGTTGAGGCACGGTGGTCCGACACGGCTATTTCGCCGGTGCCGATCACCTCTTCTATCATGCTGATATCTTTGCCTACGTCTCCGAAAAATGTGGGTGTGGGCACCTGGTAGGCTCCTGTGTACATATAAGCGCTGACGCCTTCTGCCCTGAGCCCTTTAGCCTTCATCAGCACGGAGCGCAGGTCTCGGGTGAGGCCGTCGGTGCCGAGGCATCCCACCACGGTGGTTACACCTGCTTCGAGCATCCGGCTCAGCGGCATTTCGGGTGTACGGCTTGCGGGGCCACCCTCTCCCCCGGCGCCGGCTATATGGACATGCGAGTCGATCAGGCCCGGGATCATCATCAGGCCTTTGCCATTAATGATTTGTACATCCAGCCCTTGGGGCAGGGAAATTTTCTCTTTTACGGCGACAATTTGTCTTCCGGCCACAAGCACATCCCTGGTGCCCATGTCCTGGGGTGAGTACACCCTGCAATTGGCAATTAAGATCATGTTTTTCAGCGTGTTAAGATAGGTTGGGCAAACCTGTAACGAAAACACGGGAATATCCCTACCCTAAACAAAAGTAATAAGCTTTCATAAAAAACAAAAAATGTTTGGCTGTTAATGCTGGTCATCTTGTCAAAATGAGACTGTTTTTTTGTGAAATATATTACCTTTACGATTCACAAACAGAGGCTCATATACCAAAACAACACATTATGACGGATTTTACTCAAACACCGGACATATCTGATAAAGATATACAAGAGCGTACGGAAAAGATACTGGTTGATGCGCGGGAGGAGTCGGTCAAGGCGAAGGTTTTTGGCGACATTCTTGGGCTCATCGATCTTACTACGCTGGAGGGCACGGACACCAAAAAGCGGGTGGAAGATCTTTGCAGCCAGGCGGCTTCATTCTCCACTCTTCCTGACGGGTTGCCCAATGTGGCTGCTGTATGTGTTTATCCGCCTTTTGTGGCGCAGGCCCGGAAGCTGCTGAAGGATACCGACATCCGGGTTGCCGCAGTGGCTGGTGCATTTCCTTCGGGCCAGTCGCCGCTTTTCGTGAAGATGGCAGAGGTAAGGTATGCCGTTGACGAGGGTGCGGAGGAGATCGACATGGTCATTTCGCGGGGCAAGTTCCTGGAGGGTGAGTATAACGAGGTCTTTGATGAGATCGCGGCCATTCGCGAGGCCTGTAAAAATGCTCATCTGAAGGTGATCCTGGAGACGGGAGAGCTGAAGACGGCCACCAACATCCGTCGCGCCAGTGAGATTGCGCTGGAGGCGGGTTGTCATTTCCTTAAGACATCTACCGGCAAGGTAAAGCCGGCGGCCACGCCTGAGGCCATGCTGGTGATGCTGGAAGCCATTCGCGACTACCACAAAAAAACCGGCCTGATGACCGGTATCAAGCCGGCCGGGGGTATTTCCAGGCCCGACACGGCCTTAACATACTATCGCCTCACGCGTGAGGTGCTTGGCTCAAAGCGGTTGAACAAAAAGTGGTTCCGTATAGGAGCCAGCCGCCTGGCCGGCTCCCTGGTAGAGGCTATCCGCAATGCAAAAAACGCCTGACCAGCTTCATGGTCTCTTCCCTGTCGCCACTGATCTTTTCGCGAAGATTTTCATCTTCATAGGATTCCAGTGTCTCTATCACGCCTTCAATCAGCTTGTCCGGAAACACGTTGTACTGTTTGTACACCCCGGCCTGTTCTTTCAGGTAAGACGCCGCCTTCTTGCATGAATAGGGCAGCTGTGCCAGCTCTTCCTGGCGTGCCTTGTGTTTCGCATCAAAGATATTCACATCCACATAGGTCTTTTCGGCAAAATCGAGCGCGTTGGGCATCTCGAGGCCGTGACGTGCACCCACGCACAGGCCTGCTATCAGCAGGTGGATGTCGGCTGAGCCGTCGGGGCAGCGGAACTCGAAGGTCTGCTTGTCGCGCAGGTCTTTATCCTGCGGACATTCGTTGGAATTTTCCTTTGCCACCATGTCGCCGGAGCCAACCCATCCCAGGGGAACCCTTACGAGGGTGGAGCGGTTGCGTTCGCCCCAGCAAACGTTGGTAGGTGCCTCCTGATGAGGGACAAGGCGGAAGTAGCTTGTCGGAATAGTATTTCCGAATGCTGACAGCGAGGGTGCGAGGTCCAGGATCCCTGCGATGACCTTTCGGGCGGGGTCGCTGATACGGTTGTTTTCCAGGGTAACATTTTGGCCGTCCTTCATCACGCGCATGTGTATGTGCATGCCGCTGCCGGCCTTGCCTGCCGTGATCTTGGGCGCCAGACTCATGGTAACACCATACTTGTAGGCCACCTGGCGAAGGATCCACTTGGCTATGATCAGCTGGTCGGCAGCCGACTCAACATCCGTGGGAAGAAACTCAATCTCATTCTGCTCATACTCGTACTCGTCATCGGAAAAGTTTCCTACCTCCGAATGCGAATACTTGATCTCCGCGCCGGTCTGCGCCATGGCCATCATGGCATCCATGCGCAGCTGTTCCCACTTCACGAAAGGCTCTGACTCATGGTATGCACGCTGGTCGCTGGCACGATACAGGGGGTCCTTTTCACTGATCACATAATATTCAATCTCGCCCATAACCTCCATGCCATAGCCTGTCTTTTCCACAAGCTCTTTGTGGGCCTTGCGCATTATATTTTCGGGAGCACTCTCCATGGGCTTGCCGTCCTTGTCATAATAAGAACAAAGGATATCGAGAGCCGGGATCTCAGAAAACGGGTTTACAAAGGCCGAACGGAAGCGCGGAACCACGTAGAGGTCTGATGAGCCTGCCTCCAGAAAACTGAACAGGCTGCTGCCGTCGACACGCTCGCCCGTCGACAGGATGTTGTCGAGGTGCTCACGACTCTGAATCACAAAGTTCAGTGCCTTAAGGCGCCCGTCGCCACCAACATAGCGGAAGTTGACCACCTCGATCTCATTCTCCTGCACAAAGCGGATAATATCCTCCTTGGTGAAGTCGGCCGGAGATTTATGTAAAAAACGAACCAGTGGATTAGGGTTTAACAGATATTGATTTTCTTCCATGATAAAATAGTTTTTATGTTGTTAATACTCGCTTATTTTGAAAATTTGCGCCAAACATAAGGAAAAAAAACAAGTCCGCGAAAAATAAGTCATTTTGGCTGTTTTTCGCCCGTGCAGGGGGGGGTTTTGGCTATTTTGAAGCCAAAATGGCTGTTTTGAAGCCCTGGAATATAACGGAACAGGGTTTGTGTTTACATGGTCAAAAACCAATGTATCACTAAAATCTGGAGGATAATACTATGACAATTATCAGATGGCATAAACGTCCCATGATGGACAACATGTTTGAGCGGGATTTTGACACGGGCTTTGAGAAAAAGTGTGGTTGTATTCCCGCGACAAACATCCTGGAAAACGATAAGGCTTTTGAGATTCAGCTGGCGGTGCCCGGGATGAAGAAAGAGGATTTCAACATGGAGGTGGAGGAAAACATTCTGACCGTCACCTTTGAAAAGAAAGAAGAAGACAAGCCGGAGGGTGAATACCTGCGCCGTGAGTTTGACATGGACGAGTTCACCCGTTCATTCTCTATTCCGAAGACAGCCGATGCGGAAGACATCAAGGCGAGATATGATAACGGCATCCTGCACATCACCGTGCCGAAGATTGACAAGGCAAGGCTAAGCAAGCAGATTAAGGTTTCGTAAAACAGAACACAGCGCCTTATCACGCGAATACATCCTGCTTATCACCCGTAAACCCGGACGTAATAATGGCTTTTGCCATAACGTCCGGGTTTTATTATAACAATTTTTTTAACTTTGGTAGCGATCAGGGCCGAAGCCCGTCAACACAAGAGAAACGATGGAATCCAGTCAGAACCTGCAGATCCGTATGATGTCAGATCCGTTATCGTACTACACGGCGATGTTGAGTGACATTAGGAAGGCTGAACGCTATATTTACCTTGAGATTTACCGGTTCCGCAACGACCCCATGGGGATCCGCTTTCGTGATTACCTGATAAAAAAGTGCCGCGAAGGGGTTAAGGTCAGGCTTTTGATTGATTCGTGGGGGGCTTCTTCGGGGTATTCCTTTTTTCAGGATCTTGTTGATGCAGGTGCAGAGCTGAAATTTTTCAAGAAAATTCGTTTTAACCTGGACACTTTCACCAAAAATCATCGTCGCGATCACCGCAAGATCCTCGTAATTGACGATGAGATCACCTATATCGGGTCGGCCAACATCGCAGGCTATTCGCTTAACTGGCGCGAATCCATGTTTCGTATCAAGGGGGGCATGGCAAAAAAATTCAAACGGGTCATTGAAGAGAACTTCAAGATCTACAACAAGTATTTTTACGACAAGCTGGCATACACGCGCACCATTAAATACGATGGGATGGAGATCATCCGCGACGTACCTTCTCTGGCCTTCCAGCCGGTAAAAAAGAAATATCTCGAACTGATCAATGCGGCTACCCGCGAGATTGTCATTGAAACGCCCTACTTTTTGCCTGGCAGCAATATGCGAAAGGCTTTGATGGAGGCTGCTGACCGGGGCGTCAAGGTATATGTTCACATCCCCAAAAAGTCGGACGTAGGCATCATGGACATCCTCTCCTCGAAGTACTTCGGCGAGTTAGCCGAGCACGGGGTCAACATTTACTTTTTTCTGCCTCAAAACCTGCATGCCAAGATATTTTTGGCCGACAGGAAGTACTTCATTGTGGGCTCATCCAATTTTGACTACAGGAGTCTGCGCTACATGCACGAGGTATGTCTTTCGGGCTACCATAAGAGCCTTGTAAGGCAGATGATCAACCACATCAATGAGACGCGCAAGGAGTCGGAGGCATTTGATTACGCCAGCTGGAAGCACCGTCCTGCCATCCAGCGCTTTTTCGAATGGGTTCTGGTGCCGTTCAGGCATCTCTTTTGATGGCTTTGATCCAATGGTTGTTGTCGGGAAAGCGACCTGCTAAAAGCCAGGAGCTAACAGCCAAAAGCCATTTCTGCTTCCGTTTCATATCTTTTTCTTATTTTTGAGGACAAATCGCACACAAGAAAATCCTGTATCATATGTTAACGAAACTATCACAATTGCACGACATGGCCAGGGGTCATAGTCGC
>SLEW01000300.1 GCA_007124575.1 Bacteroidales bacterium
AAATGCCTCGGCTACAGACCTTAGTCAGAAAATTCTGGAATCCGACCTGGAGCGTTCGGCCACGGAACGGGCCATGGAGTACCTGAAAAGCGAAGCCCGAAAAAGTTTTTAAAACGAGAAATTCTTTTTTTATATGCAAATCACATTAAACAACCGTCCTGAAGAGATCCCCGGTAAAGATCAAATGACAGTCAGTGAACTGCTTGATTATAAAAACTTTACCTTTAAATTTCTGGTGGTGCGAATTAATGATAAAACCATCATGCCCGGCGAATACGAAGAAAGTGTGATCCGTGATGGTGACGACGTAAAGGTGATACACCTGATCAGTGGCGGTTGATGTTTACCTGGGCACGGTGGGGTTCATGTGGCTGATGCCGATCAGCCTGTCGTAAAGGTCGCCCGGCCTGCGATGATAAACATACACGGTGTAATCATTTTCGGTGTATGCGTGGCTCCCTTCGAGGTAGGGAACATCTGCAACCGTGTCATTCCCGGCCATATATGCATATTTGTAGTTATAGTAGCCCTGTTTGAGCAGCAGGCTTAGCTCGTATGCGTTCTCCCCGTAATTGTAGTTCATCTTGTTTTCTTCGGAGAAGTGCCAGTCTGTGAGTTGCCCCATCACATAGATATGTCCTTCAGGCAGCGGGGTGTCCATGGGTAAATGAAAGTGCACCCAGGCATAGTCGCTCTCTGTCATGGCGTTTCGGGCATCCTGCGTGAGTACCTGAAAGCGGCCGTTCAGATCATCTTCGCTGACATACCTTTCATAAGTCCTTAGCTTGTCGGGGCGGAGATAGGCATCCCAATAACGGCGCGATGATTGTATGTCGGCGATGTTGCCCGACAAATATCTGAGGCTTCGTATGTCAAAATGACGGAATTCATTTCCTCCTTCAAACAAAATTTTGTCTTCGTAGTCATACAACAGGTTGTCGCCCTGTATCATCCTTGGTTCCAGTCCGGTGATGACATTATCCCAGCGACCGTTTTGCCGGATCACTATGCTAAGATCCCTGTAAGGGTTAGAGATATTGTAACCCCCCGTGCTGATGTTGAAGGTTACCTGTTGCTTCCTGTCCCGGTACCGAACGAGGTTTGCCTGGGTTACCCGGCCGCTGACGGTTACAGCTTGCTCGAAAATCGAAAAACGACGGGTGAAGGCCACATCGTCGCGGTTACCGTCAAGGTAGACTTTGAGAATGTAATTGCCAGACTTGGTCGGCCGCAGGTTAGGCCCCGGGAACTCCAGGTAGTAGTGTGTGTAGGAAACCCTTGTGTTTACAGATCTCCTGTAGTCGCGGATCTGGTCTTCATAAAAACCATCAATGTATTCGTGTTGCCGTAATTCTGACGGCTCCCAGTGGGCATCACAATGGATGATGGTATAATAATAGTTCTTGTAGTCTGCATCCAGGTCATCAAATCGCAGAATAAGCCGGTCTCCTGAATTTAACCGGATTAGCGGATCAGACAGGTCAAAGCCTTTTTGATTAAACAAAACCGTTTTGATGTTGTTTTTATGAATAAAATCGCCATAAAGAAAATAGTCTTTAATGTTTTCGGCTTGTGCGGGGTATAGAGAAAAAAGCAAGACGAAAGCTGTCAGGGCAAAAGTGGACTGCTGAAAAGGTTTAATTAAGGAAAAAAAGTGATAATACATCAGAGTTCTTTATTTAAACACACATAATTCTACTTTAACCAAAACTACGGAAAAATAAATTTGTGGCCAAAGTATTTTTTGGTATTTAAAAATATCTATACTTTTGTTTACCAGGATTTTTAATAAAATCAATAAAAATGTCGGAAATAATTCACATCAAGCGTGGTCTCGACATTCCCCTCCGGGGTGATGCCGATAAGATTCTTCAAACCCAGCCCCGCTCTGCCAATTATGCAATAAGGCCAACGGATTTTCATGGCTTGTTTCCCAAGATGCTGGTGGAAGAGGGGGATAAGGTGAAAGCAGGAACACCGCTGTTTTTTGACAAAAATAATGAAGAGGTGGTTTTTACCTCACCGGTCAGTGGAACATATAAAGAACTTATCAGGGGTGCCAAGCGGCGTATCCTGGAGGTTCGCATCGAGGCAGATCCGGAAGATGAATATGTAAATTTTGGCACTGCCGATCCGGCTGCATTATCGCGTGATGAAATTAAAGAAAAGCTTTTGAAAAGCGGCTTGTGGCCGGCAATCAGGCAAAGGCCCTATTCGGTCATTGCCAGCCATCATGACACCCCACGCGACATTTTTATCTCGGCCTTTAAAACCACGCCATTGGCGCCAGATATGGACTTTGTGGTTAATGGCCAGGAAGATACATTCCAAACAGGCCTTAACATATTAAACAAGCTCACCGACGGAGATGTGCATCTGAGTGTTCATGGTAAAAATACCATGTCCAAAGCCTTCACAGAAGCAAAAAATATGGCATTGCATCGATTCACGGGCCCTCATCCTGCCGGTAATGTGGGCACCCAGATCCATCATGTCAAACCAATAAACAAAGGCGATATCGTATGGTACCTTAATGTCCAGGACGTGATCATCATCGGCCGCCTGTTTGAGAAGGGTATTTATGATGCCAGCAAGGTGATCGTCCTTAACGGTTCTGAAGTGATTAAGCCCAGGTATTACAGGGCGATAAACGGTGTGAATATTTCGGCGCTTACCGACAATAATATCAGAAAAGAGGAAGGAACTACGCCTCGCTTTATCAGCGGTGACGTGTTGTCAGGCGAAAAAGTCGCCCCTGATGGATTTTTAGGCTTTTATGATGACCAGGTTACCGTTATCCCGGAGGGCGACGAGCCCGAACTCTTAGGATGGCTTATCCCCAAACTTGAAAAATTCAGCGTATCCCGTACGTTTTTCTCCTTCCTGATGCCCTGGAAGAAATTCAGACTCAACACAAACATTCGCAGTGGTGAGCGTCCGTTTGTGGTCACCGGCATTTATGAAAAGGTGTTTCCGATGGACATCATGCCCATGCAGCTAATCAAGAGTATCATGATAAACGACATTGATATGATGGAAAAGCTGGGAATATATGAGGTTGCCCCGGAGGACTTTGCCTTGCCGGAGTTTGTTTGTCCTTCAAAAATCGAAATGCAAACCATTGTAAGGGAAGGACTTGATTCTATCAAGAAGGAGTTTGAATGATCATAGCAAAGAAAATAATAAACACCTAAAATTAAATAACATTGAAAGCTTTGCATAATTTATTGGATAAGGTCCGGCCCCACTTTGAAAAAGGAGGGAGGTTTCCAAAGATGTACCGGACTTTTGAGGCTTTTGAAACCTTTTTATTTGTCAAAGGGGACGTAACCACCAGGGGAAGTCACATTCGTGATGCAATGGATATGAAACGTACCATGTTTCATGTGATCATAGCGCTGACGCCGGTATTGTTATTTGGGATGTGGAACGTAGGGCTTCAGCATTACCGCGCCATGGGAGAGGAGGTCGCTTTTATTGATCAGTTCCTTTTTGGCCTGATCAGGGTGCTACCCCTCGTTGTGGTAAGCTATGCCTCGGGGCTGATCGTAGAGTTCATTTTTGCGACCATCCGTGATCATGAGGTTAACGAGGGCTTTCTGGTTTCAGGTATGCTTATTCCACTGATCATACCGGTTACCACGCCTTTGTGGATGGTTGCTGTAGCCACGGTGTTTGCTGTGATCATCGGCAAGGAGGTGTTTGGCGGGACAGGCATGAACATTTTAAATCCTGCCTTACTTGCGCGTTCCTTTTTGTTTTTTGCCTATCCTGCTTACCTTTCCGGTGAGGAAAATCCGGCCGGGAACTTTGTGTGGACTCAGGCTCCTGCAGACCAGGCCGTGGACGCTTTCTCCGGTGCAACACCCCTGGCAGTGGCAGCAACTGAATCTACCATCGGCGAGGCAAGCGTCTCACAGATCATGGAAAGCATGCCCTCGGCTTTAGAGATGTTCCTGGGTACCATTCCGGGTTCCGTAGGTGAAACATCTACACTTTTAATTCTGCTTGGCGGCCTGATACTGGTTGCCACCGGCGTGGGGAGCGTGCGTATTATGCTTTCTGTTGTGGCTGGCGGCCTATTCATGGGACTGCTATTTAACCTTTTTGCCGTAAACGCTTTTATGGAACTTCCGGTTTATTACCACCTGATAATGGGTGGGTTTGCCTTCGGTACCGTTTACATGGCCACCGATCCGGTTTCGGCCTCACAAACAGGTTCAGGAAAGTATATTTACGGCTTTCTCATCGGGGTGGTAACCCTGTTGATCAGGGTGGTGAACCCCGCCTACCCTGAAGGTATGATGCTGGCAATCCTTTTTATGAATGTGTTTGCGCCACTGATTGACCATTACGTGGTGGAAGCCAACATAAAAAGACGCATGAAACGCCTGCAGGCTGTGGGAGAAAAGTCAGCTTAAGAAAACAATTAAACCCGCAATACAATGACCAACCGATATGTATTTCTTTATGCTTCTGCCATGGTAATCATTGTGGCTTTGATTCTGTCAGGTGCGGCTACTTTGCTGCGGCCAATGCAGGAGCGCAACATGCGTATTGAAAAGATGCAAAACATCCTTTCGGCGATCAACATCCCTGCTGACAGGGCAGAGGCAGAGGAGCTTTTTGACAGGTATATCACGGAGACAAAAGTCGTTAATCATGAAGGGGAGGAGATTGAAGGAGATGCTTTTGAGGTAGACCTCCAGGATGAGAACCGCAAACCTGTCGAAGAAAGACAGCTTCCCGTATTTATAGCCGATGTGGATGGCGAAAACTTTTACGTTGTGCCGCTCAGAGGTGCGGGGCTTTGGGGCCCCATCTGGGGTTACCTGGGCCTGGAGTCCGACCTGCAAACCATTGCGGGTGCAAACTTTGACCACGCCAGCGAAACCCCGGGGCTGGGTGCAGAGATTGCTGACAGCCAGTTTGAAGAACAGTTTCGTGGCAAACGTATTTTTGATGAAGATGGTGACTTCAGGCCCGTTACTGTAGTCAAAGGCACCGCGCCACCAGATGACCCGCACAGGGTTGATGGCATCAGCGGAGGAACCATCACCTCCAATGGCGTAACCAACATGTTGCGTGACGGACTGGAGGTATACAAGTCTTACTTTGAAAAACTCAAAACGACATGAGCGAAAACAATAACCAAACACAACCAGAGGCACTGTTCTCTGCCAGGAACAAAAAACTGCTGACAAATCCGCTTGGAAAAGACAACCCCATTAATGTTCAGGTGCTTGGGATATGCTCCGTGCTTGCTATTACCGTGCAGCTCCGCACGTCGCTGGTGATGGCCATATCCGTTGTTGCCGTCATGGGACTGGCCAACGTGATCATCTCCATTCTGAGAAAAACCATACCGCCGCGTATACGCATTATCGTGCAACTTACCGTGATCGCTTCACTGGTGATCCTGGTCGATCAGGTACTCAAGGCCTTTGTGTATGACATCAGCAGACAGCTAAGTGTTTTTGTGGGCCTCATCATTACCAACTGTATCATCATGGGCCGTCTCGAAGCCTTTGCACTTAAAAACAAAGTATGGCCATCATTCCTTGATGGTATTGGAAACGCAGCGGGTTACGGCTGGGTGCTGCTTACCGTCGGGTTTTTCAGAGAATTGCTGGGGTCAGGTACCCTCATGGGACACCAGGTAATTCCTGATTTTATGTATGAAATGGGATATGAAAACAACGGCTTCATGATACTTCCGCCCATGGCCCTTATCACAGTGGGTGTCATTATCTGGGTGCAGCGACATCGGGATCGAAGCCTGGTGGATGTAAGTTAGTTGTGTTGATAAACAGTAAAAAAGTATTGCAATGGATGAACTGGTTAATATATTCGTAAGATCGATTTTTATAGATAACATGGTCTTCGCCTACTTTCTGGGTATGTGTTCATACCTGGCCGTGTCGCGCACAGTGAAGACGAGTATAGGACTGGGATTTGCCGTCATTTTTGTGCTCGGCATTACCGTTCCCATTAACTTTCTGCTTGAGAACTTTGTGCTGGGACGTGGCGCCCTGGCCTGGCTTGGGCCACAGTTTGCCGCTGTAGACCTGAGCTTTCTTACGTTTATCATGTTCATCGCCATCATTGCCGCCATGGTGCAGCTGGTAGAGATGATCATTGAAAAGTTCAGCCCCACGTTATACAGCTCACTGGGTATCTTCCTGCCCCTGATAGCAGTTAACTGTGCCATCCTGGGAGGCTCCCTGTTCATGCAGGAGCGAAACTTTGCCAACCTGGCTGAAGCCACATCCTTTGGCCTGGGAAGCGGTGTAGGCTGGTTCCTGGCAATAGTTGGAATAGCGGCCATCAGGGAAAAGATCAGGTACTCCGCGGTGCCTGCACCCCTGCGCGGCCTCGGAATCACATTTATCATCACCGGCTTGATGGGAATCGCCTTCATGAGCTTTATGGGTATTGAATTATAGAAAAAAACGTCAAAATATTTTACCATGATATTGTTAGAAGTCAGTAACATTTGGGTCATCACCCTCAGCGTGGTCATGTTTTTGTTTGTCATGTTGCTGCTGGTAGGTGTGTTGCTCTATGCCCGCGCGAAACTTGTTCCCAGCGGACCGGTTAAATTGAACATCAACGATGAAAAAGAGCTGGATGTGAATGCCGGGGATACCCTGCTTACCACCCTTTCACAAAATGAAATTTATCTGCCCAGTGCATGCGGAGGCGGGGGTACCTGCGCCCTCTGCAAATGCCAGGTTTTTGAAGGTGCCGGAGATATTCTTCCCACGGAAGTGGGATACTTTACCAGGAAAGAGATCCAGGATAACTGGAGGCTGAGCTGCCAGGTGAAAGTGAAAGAAGACATGGACATCGGCGTGCCCGAAGAAGTATTCGGCATAAAAAAATGGGAGTGCGAAGTGGTCTCAAACAAAAATGTGGCCACCTTTATCAAAGAATTTGTGGTGAAACTGCCTGAAGGCGAAAACCTGGACTTCAAATCAGGAGGCTACATCCAGGTGGATGTGCCTGCTTGCGAAATATCCTTTGCTGATATGGAAGTGGAAAAAGAGTTCCGCGAAGACTGGGATAAACTGAACCTGTGGGATCTGAAGATGGTGAATCCCGAACCTGTGTTCCGGGCTTACTCTATGGCTAACCACCCTGCCGAAGGTAATATCATCAAACTGAACGTGCGTATCGCAACACCGCCGTGGGACAGAAAGAAAAACAAGTTCATGAACGTGAACCCCGGAGTGTGCTCTTCCTATATCTTCTCACGAAAGCCTGGCGACAAAGTGACCATATCAGGGCCTTATGGTGACTTCTTCATAAAAGAAACCAAGAGAGAGATGGTTTATATCGGAGGTGGTGCCGGAATGGCCCCACTGCGCTCACATATCTTTCACCTCTTCCATACCCTGAAAACCGATAGAAAAGTGTCATACTGGTATGGTGCACGTTCAAAAAGAGAGATATTTTATGAAGAAGACTTCCGTAAGATTGAAAAAGAATTTCCCAACTTTTCATTCCATATAGCCTTGTCAGAACCTTTGCCAGAAGATAAATGGGACGGATATACGGGTTTTATCCACCAGGTGGTGCTCGATAATTACCTGAAAGATCATCCCGAACCGGAGGAGGTTGAATATTATCTCTGTGGTCCGCCCATCATGAATGAGTCAGTCCTCGATATGCTTGACAGTCTCGGGGTGCCGGAAGAAAATATTGACCTTGACGATTTTGGTGGTTAACTTTGCAGCCCTGTTTTTACAGGGCTTTTTTTTTACAGGCTTTAACTAATGGAAAAAAAACGATTTGCTGAGGCTAGCTACATCGTCTGGTTGGGCTTTTTTGCCAATCTGGCACTTACTATTCTGAAGTTATTGGCTGGAATTTTTGGACGAAGTGCCGCGATGGTCGCTGACGGCATCCATTCGGTCAGTGACATTATGACGGACCTGGTCATTGCCGGGAGTTTGAAAGTAGCCTCCAAACCTCGCGACGGTAATCACAAGTATGGTCATGGAAAAGTGGAAACACTTGCCGCAGCCTTCGTCGGGGGCGTGCTGTTTGCTGTCGGGGCTGGTATCCTGTATTCCGGCGTGAATAGCATTGTCGGGCACTTTGGCGACCAGCCAATCAGCAAACCAGGCATGGTAGCACTTTATGCAGCTGCCATTTCTATCCTTATTAAAGAAATATTGTTCAGATATACCCTGCATACCGGGAAACGTGTTAATAGCAATGTGTTGATAGCCAATGCGTGGCATCATCGCAGCGATGTATTCTCCTCGCTGGGAACGCTCTTCGGCATCGGAGGTGCGATTTTTTTAGGACCGCGCTGGGTAATACTGGATCCGCTGGCAGCTGTCATTGTAAGCTTTTTCATCTTTAAAATAGCCCTTGTGGTTCTCAGGGAAGCCCTGCTGGAACTCATCGAAACATCCCTGCCCAAAAATAAGGAAAAGGAAATCCTGCAAATTGCCGGTGATATAGACGGCGTGCATAACCCACATGATCTGAAAACCCGAAAAATTGGCAGCAATATCGCCATAGATTTGCATATACAAGTGCAGAACGATCTGAATGTCAGAGAGGCACATGATATTTCCGTGCGTCTCGATAAGCGCCTTCGTGAAACGTACGGAAAAGACACCCATATTTCAGTGCACATAGAACCATTATAATGCGCACGGTTCTTTTTTCGTTTTATGAAAATATTCAACAGATGACCCCGGGTAACCTTCCTGTTTGGATTCAAATTAATCAACAATAGAAAAATGAAGAAAGGAATCATGGCAACATTACGAAATCTTTTTATTTTGCTGGGTATTCTGCTTGTGGGATGCGGCCCGCTTGACAGAGGACCCGAGATGGTCAGCATCAGAGGCGTGGTTTTTGGCACGTATTACAGCATCATCTATTATGATGACGACGGTGAAGTATATCAGCATGCCGTCGACAGTCTCTTCCGGGATTTTAACAGTTCCCTTTCCTTTTACGATAAAAACTCTCTGTTGTCGAGGATAAACCGGAATGAAGAAACAGCCGTGGATGATTATTTTGAGGTGGTGTTTAAACGGTCGCAGGAGATCGCTGAGGAGACAGACGGTGCTTTTGATGCTACCGTGTTTCCTCTTGTGGATGCATGGGGGTTTGGTTTCTCTGAAAGAGGTGATTTGTCGCCTGAAAAAATTGACAGTATCCTTGGGTTTGTTGGCTATAATAAGGTCTGGTTGGAAGACGGCCATGTACATAAAGCGGATGAACGTGTTCAGCTTGACTTTAATGCCATTGCCAAGGGGTATGCGTCAGATCTTGTTGGGAAGTATCTTGAAAGCAATGGCGTGACATCTTATCTTGTGGAAATAGGTGGTGATATCACGGCGGGCGGAGCCAAACCTGACGGTGATTTGTGGCGGATTGGCCTGGAAATACCGGCAGAAAGAGTAGATGCTCCCCAGGAGTGGGAGTACTACGTGGAAGTGGAGCACGCCGGACTGGCTACTTCAGGCGATTACAGAAAATA
>SLEW01000249.1 GCA_007124575.1 Bacteroidales bacterium
CGGTGGCAGCCACCGGAGGCACACAGCCTTATGCCTATCTCTGGAGCAACGGAGATACCTCGGCAACGGCTACGGGTCTGCCGGCAGGCACGCATTTTGTAACGGTTACCGATGCCAACGGCTGCAGCACCCGGATCAGCGTGCTGCTGACCGATCCAACAGGTATCATGGCCACGATAATACAGACCAGCCATGTGAATTGTTTTGGTGGCAATGATGGCAGCGCGTCTGTGATGGGCTCAGGCGGAATACCTCCTTATACTTATCAATGGAGCGATGACCAGCAGCAAACCACAGAGAAAGCTACAGGTCTTTCTGCCGGACAATATACGGTAGTTGTTACTGATGACAATGGTTGTCAGGCTGTTGCCATGGTGGAAATAAACCAGCCTTCGGCGCTGCAGGCTGAGATTATATCTGTTGTGAACACGTCATGCGATCAGTCCGAAACCGGCTCAGCCACAGTCAATGTCACTGGTGGCTCCACTCCTTATTCTTATGCATGGGATACAGATCCCGTACAAACTTCGTCAACCGCTGAGGGCCTCGGGGTGGGAACCTATGAGGTTACAGTTACAGACGCTCAAGGATGTGTGATCACCTCCAGTGCAACGATTGGATCAGCCGGAAGCTTCCAGGTTGCACACATAGAAGATATAGGGCCCCTGTGTCCGGAAGAGGATGTTGCGACGATCCTGTTAAACACCTCTCCCGCCAACAGCAATGTGGTATATCAATGGAGCGGGGGTGCAGACGCAGGCCTTGAAGATGGGTCTGCCACCGGCATCAATCCTTATATACCCGGATTCACAGCAAGTGAAGAATTCGGCACCTCCACGGTTACTTTGGCAGCCACGCTGGATGGGTGTGTGAGCACGACAACTTTTACAATAGCTATTGAAGACAACGAACCTCCTATGTTTGTTAACTGCCCGGAAGGGCAAACCATCACAGTGAGCCTGTTCGCCGGCGACTGCGAGGGTGGCGTAAACTGGAGCATCCCGGTTGCAGTGGACAATTGCGGGGAACCTGTTGTCACACAGACTGCAGGACCCGAACCGGGAAGCATACTGCCTGTTGGGATCTATCCTATTGAATATACAGCTACAGATGCTGCAGGAAATGCTACTACGTGCGCATTTACTGTAGAAGTGATTGACACGGAAGGTCCGATGATTGTGTGTCCGGGTAATATGATGATCCACGATACAGACAGCGGATCATGCCAGTGGACCTCACCAGCGGAAAGTCTCAAACCATTGCTGGCTGTAGCCAATTGTGATTTTGATATTGACTGGGAGGTCGAAAACCCTGATGGCACGATAGCCAACGGGGAGGACGATGTGAGTGGCTACATATTTGATACAGGTACGAGTACCATTACTTACACCATAACAGAAGAGGTTAGCCTGCAAAGCTGGAGCTGCACCTTCACGGTAACAGTAGTGGATACAGAGGCCCCCCAGCTTACATGTCCTGAGTCAATCGCACTCAGTACTGATGAGGACGCTTGTTCTGCCACAGTCACCC
Organism: Bacteroidales bacterium; assembly: GCA_007124575.1. GTDB lineage: Bacteria > Bacteroidota > Bacteroidia > Bacteroidales > UBA7960 > PUPG01. Next base: position 1,531 of record SLEW01000249.1, read on the forward strand.
CTGTGCTTACTACAAACGACGTCAGCGATAACTGTACCGCATTTGATGATCTGGACATCAGCTACAGGGTGATCCTGCCAGATAACCAGATTAGTGAATACTTTGCTAATGGTATTTCGTTCACCTTCCCGGTAGGTGTCAGCCAGATTGAGTGGAGGGTCACTGATGATGCAGGCAATACGGTAACCTGTCTGCAGCAAGTATCCGTAGAAGCCATAATACCGATGGTAAATGCCGGAGAAGACGATATTATCTGTGAAAGCGACACCTATCAACTTGATGGGCAAGCCAGTGATTATGAATCGCTATTGTGGTCTACTAATGGCACAGGTACTTTTGTGCCGGATGCGAACACCCTTGATGCAGTCTATGTGCCGGGCAGTGGAGATATTGCCCTGGGACAGGTCCAGCTTACCCTTACAGCTTTTGGTTTTGATGATTGTCCGGATGCGCAGGATATGATGATACTGGACATTGAACCAAAACCAGTTGCGGATGCCGGTCCGGATGCATTCATTTGTGAGGACACCGACTTCCTGGTCACGAATGCCACTGCCAGCAATTACAGCAGTATTTACTGGACCCACAACGGGTTCGGGCAGTTGCATAATGCCAATACACTGTATCCAACCTACCAGTCACATCCTGATGATATTATCAGAGGTATAGTAACATTGACCCTAACGGTTGAATCAGCGGGACCATGTGGGGATGCTGTCGACGAGATGGCGATTTACGTGACTCCTGAAGTGTTTGCAGATGCCGGAGATGATCAGACCTTACACGGAGATAGTGAAACTATGCTGGATGGTAATGATCCATATCCTGGAACAGGAACCTGGTCACTGGTCAGTGGTCCAAATGTTCCGCTGATAGAAGATGTACATAATCCACAAACGGCTGTCAGCGGACTCACACACGGTACATATGTCCTTCGCTGGACTATTGACAATGCGCCGTGTCCGGGAGACTATGATGAGATGATCATTACCGTTATTGATATGGCAGATCTTGCCATCACCAAAACAGTAAGTGAAGATACGCCGGTTGCTGGCAGCATTATTTCTTATACGTTGACCGTTGAAAACCTGGGGCCTTCGCCAGCACAGGATGTCGTTGTCACCGATGAGCTGCCGCAGGAAGTGACCTTTGTGGATGCCATACCCTCAAAAGGTTCATGGACAGCTCCGCTATGGACAATAGGGTCTATGAATCCCGGTGACACAGAAACACTGATTATTTTCGTTCAGGTGAATGAATTACCTCATGGAACTGTATTTGAGAATACAGCCACGGTGACCAGCTCAACTGAAGATCCGGATCTAAGCAACAATACTGACTCTGCAGAGGCCGAGGTGGATGCCGCGCCTGCTATTTCATTAGATAAGACCATTATTTCAGGCAGCCCTTACGACACGGCAGGTGATGTGATCACTTATCTGTTCACCATCACCAACACAGGAAATGTGCCGCTTGCCGGCCCCTTTACCGTTACTGATGATAAGATCGGTGTGTTGGAGGATTGTGCACAGGGTCCATTGATGCCCGGGGAAAGTGTAAACTGCACAGGCACATATGTGGTGACACAGGAAGACATAGACAACGGATCGGTTACCAATGAAGCTTACGCAGAAACAGTTTATGCTGGTGAAGACGTGGTGAGTAACACCGATACTGCCACAGCTATTGCAATACAGACACCCGAACTTGCCATCAGCAAAGAAGTTAGTCCCGATGGATATGTCTCTCCCGGCCAGATGCTGACATACACTATTGAAGTTGAGAATACGGGCAACATAGGTCTTGACAATATTCTGGTCACAGATGTCTTACCGGAATTCACAAGCTTCATCAGTGCAACTGAAGGAGGGGAGTATGATGAAGTGGCGGACATGGTGACATGGTCTATCGAACACCTCATGCCGGGCGAAACAGTAATCCTGACATTCTATGTGCTTGTTGAAGATGATGCACCCAATGAGTGGGAGATTGAAAACATCGCCGTGGCCGAAAGTGATCAGACAGACCCGGTTGAAAGTGATCCCGTTGAGGTTATCGTTATCAAGCCCCTGGAGCTGGTGATTGTAGATGTCACCCATGTGCTGTGTCACGGTGATGAAACAGGAAGTGCTACCGTAGAGGTTGCAGGCGGACTGCCTCCCTATACCTTCACCTGGTATACACAACCCATGCAGTTCGGCCCGACAGCCTATAACCTGCCGGCAGGTACTTACACCGTCATGGTGACCGATGCCCTTGGCAACACGACGCAGATCACCGTTACAATCAATGAACCCAATGCACCGCTGGATGTGATCTCCCATGTAACAGATGTATTGTGCCATGGAGATGCCAGTGGAGCTATTCACCTGGATGTCTACGATGGAACGCCGCCCTACTCCTTCCTGTGGAGTAACGGTGATACGACCCAGCATCTTGAAAATGTCCCGTCAGGGTTCTATCATGCAGAGGTAACGGACGATAATGGCTGTACCTATTATATTGAAGAAGAGATCACACAACCGCCGCAACTTCTGATAATCGATGTGGTTATTGAAGATGTCTTCTGCAAAGAGGATTCTCTCGGTGTCATTGACTTTAATGTAACAGGAGGCGTACCACCCTATGAATATCTGTGGGACAACGGTAAAACAACACCCGGCCTTAAGAATATGCCAGGAGGGTTGTATGAGGTTACCATCACAGATGCCAATGGGTGTGAGCATTTCTATGAATTTGAGATTAGCTACCAGGAAGAAGATTGTGAGTTAAGGATTCCCAATGGTATTTCCATGGATGACAGTGGCTTTAATGACATCTGGATCATCAATGGTTTACAACGATACCCGAACAACAAAGTACAGGTATTTAACCGCTGGGGCACCCTGGTGTATGAAGCATCACCCTATGAAAACGACTGGGATGGAACGCCGAACAAAGGCCGTGTGTTAACCGAGTCTGATGGACGCTTACCCTCCGGAACCTATTATTATGTTATCCAGCTGGATCCAGAACTAAATCCCCTGTCAGGGTTTATACACCTGGCCAGATAAACATTATTGAAGCATTGGATGACAAATATGAAAAATATCCCGATTATGAAAAAGATAAAATATATCATTGCCCTGATTGGACTGCTTTCGGCCGGATCGGTCCATGCACAGCAAGAGCCCATGTACGGACAGTACATTTTTAACAATTCCGTTTTGAATCCTGCACAAGCCGGAGCTGAAAACGTGAACCAATGGGGGGTTTTATCTCGCTTCCAGTTTGTTGGTATTGATGGAGCACCCAACACCAATTCAGCTTATGCCAACCTGCAGCTGCCAAGGCAACTTGGTCTGGCTGTGGGTTTCTATCAGGATAAACTAGGCATCGAGGAGCACCTTCAGCTTCAGACAGACCTTGCCTATCATGCCAGGCTGTCAGACAGATGGCGGCTTTCTGCCGGCATACGTGTGCTGGCCTCTAACCATGAGTATAAATTCAGAGAGCTAATCCTGGATAACCCCGGGGACCCATTCTTTGCCGAAAACGCATCGTCAGGCATTTTACTAAACGCCGGTGCAGGACTGCTATTATCTTCTGAGTCATCCTTCTTTGGTTTGTCTATGCCAAGAGTTTTTGAAAAGGATCTGCAGGTTTATGATCCCGGAGATTTCGTCTTTTTTCATAAAACTAACCGACATCTCTTTGCCTATGCAGGTACAAATATTCCTGTGTCAGACGCATTTTTGTTTATGCCAAGCGCCTTATTCAAATATGCTGACGACGCACCTGTGCAGCTCGACTTTAACGCTGTGTTTAATTACAGGAATACCCTGTCTTTCGGCCCGCTGGCAAGATCCAACCTTACAGAAGGATGGCTTGATGCTGTTGGCTTCCTCGTTGGCTTGAGCCTGGGCGATCATTGGTTTTTTGGCTATATTTACGAATATCCAACAAATAATCTTAGCCTGGCAACTAAACAAACCCACGAAATCTCGCTGCGATTCTTGTGGGGAGAAAGAACAGACAGGTTCAGATCGCCCAGGTATTTTTATTGATTGCTTGCTTAGTTTGCCAGATGAATATAATTGCTAACATAATAACCCATCACAACACCTGCAGGTCAGCCATGCATCTGATGATCATCACAAAGCGAACAGCCTATTTGCGTAACAAAAATTAGGATCGTATGAAAACCATATTTCCCAAGTATTTAATGTTGCTCCTGATCTTATCAGGCTTTTCCTGGAATGTGGGAGCACAATACATGACCGCCACGGATAACATTGCAGGATTAGACCTGGATCAGGTGAAGCGTCAATATGAAAGAGCCATTCAAAGAGGTGATTCTTCATATACGATACATTTTGCTGAAGCCCTGTACATGCAAAGTGAGTTTGAACGCGCCTTTGAAATGTATAAAATAGCGGACCAGCTAGGTCTTATTGTTAACAAATATCAGCAACGAGATTTTGTGCATGCGGGCAGGCGCGTCGGTAAGGAAACACCCTATACAGAAGATACAGGGTATTTTGATCGCAGCTGGGATCTGGATGTGAAGGTGAGTGCGTTTTGCAGCAACTCACCCAGAGAAGACTTTGCTCCTTTTTATTGGAAAGACCTGCTTTTTATTACCTCTTCAAGAAACATGTCCGGCAGGCAATATGAGTTTACCCAAAATCCTTTTCTGAATGTGCATACCTTTATTCACGACTGTATCTCAGCAAAGATCCCCGATGGGCTGCCTGAAGACATAAATACCGAAAACCACGACGGTCCCATTGCCATATCTGAAGATGGAAACCTTCTCATCATAACAAGAAACCATACCAAAAAGTCCTCTGACAACATCTATAACCTCTACATGCACTATTATGTCAGAACAAATAATAAATGGAGCAAAGCCAAAACCTTCCCCTTGGCTGACAAAGAGTTTTCTGTACAGCATCCCTACTATGCTGACGAGGACAGCACCCTGTATTTTTCATCCAACGTAGATGGCGGACATGGCGGGTTCGATATTTATAAGTCGACATGGGATGGCAGCCGCTGGAGCAAACCGGTAAACCTTGGACCAGAGGTTAATTCGCATTATGATGAAGTATTTCCCTCCATGGCCCCCTGGGGAGATCTTATCTATGCCTCAAACCACATGGAAACTACCGGCGGGCTCGACCTGGTGTTATTCAAAGACACTATACGACACCTGTTTCCCGCACCTTTCAATACCCTACATGACGATTTTTCCATCACGTTTAAAAATGAATCCTCAGGCTATTTTGCCTCTAACAGGGACGTGCAGGGTTTTAACGATGACATCTATGTTTTCGAGATCATAGGCCCTTTCTGGCCCGAATATGATTTTTATGTGGAGGTAATCGATGATGAAACACATGAACCCCTGGAAAACGTTCAGGCAGTTTTCTCTTCCAAGCCGGCTGAAGGGGAGCTTTTTACCTCCGAAGAGGGCTTAGGGTTCCTGCATTCCGGCGATCGCACATTTTTTGACTATCATTTTCAACTCTCAAAAGAGGGGTACCAGGATAAAGGTGTTGTTTCTGACAGCTTCGTTAAACGGGATGATCGCTTTATTCTTACTTTAAAAATGAAAAGAGTAGTTGACCCAATTGAGGAAGAAACACTGGCTCAGGGGTATTTTGAACTGTATTTTGACAATGACAGACCTGACCCCAGATCGACCAGCCCTTCTACACAGTTATCTTATCAACAAACCTTTCATGCATATATGCTAAGAAAGGATGATTATTATCGAAACAGTGCAAGCAGCAGGGAGGAGCTGGATGCCTTCTTCCAGGACGTGGAAAAAGGAATGGAGCAGCTGCAATGGCTTGTAAGATATATCAAAGAAGAAATGGAAGAGAGCAGGGAATATACCATCATTTTTACCTCCCATGCCAGCCCGCTGGCCAGCAGTGAATACAACTTGATCCTTTCTCAAAGACGTTTTGTTTCAGTGGAAAACTTTATCCAGAGATGGGACAACAGAAGTCTGCAACGGTTTATCGATACAGGCAAGCTGGACTACGAAAACAATCCTTTTGGCGAATCACAAGCCAGATCTGAGGTATCGTCCGACAGACAGGAACCCGCAAGATCCATTTACAGTGTTGAAGCTGCCCGGGAACGAAAAGTAACTGTTACCTGGCGCAGAAACGATGCCGAAAAAGACATGGGTGATACAGGCAGCGCTCCGGCTATGCAAAGGACAGAGCAGCCCCCGCAATCCCAGCCCGATCAACAATTTACCACGCCCGGTCCTCAAAATGACCCCGGTGAGGCACAGCCTGATGAAACCCCTTCACAAAAGGCATATCATGTTATCGTAGGTAGTTATACAACGCAACAGGAAGCCCAAAACGAAGCAAACAGGCTACGCAACCTTTACAGTACCGGGGCAGCTGTGTTGCCCATGGCGGAAAATGGGCGTTATCGTGTTAGCTATGGTTCATACCCAGGCAGGCAGGATGCGGAAGCCGCACTGAGAAGCATCCGAAATAATGTCAGAGCTGATGCCTGGATACTCGCAGACTAAAAAAATTCATAAAAATTCCAAACTTCCCCCCTGCCGGGTTGTTTACCTCTTAACAAATGGGTAATTTCGCACCGGAATCATCACCCCCATGAAGAAAAGAGACTGGCAACAACTACGGCACCTATGGATCTATGTCGCCATCCCGGCGATCATGCTGCTCTATTACAACCAGTCGGCCAACTGGCACTACCACATCACCGAAGACGGCATCGTGGTAGAACACGCCCACCCGTTTTCCAATAACATGATGCCGGGTACACCCTTCCAGGATCACAAGCATAGCGACTTCGAATACCTGGTGCTGGCACAGACAGCCAATGCCTTGGGTCTCATAGCCGTTGTGCTAATGCTCCTGGGCGTCCTTTTCCATAAGAAGAAAACGCTTAGCTTTTCCCTCCTGCCGGTCTGCCTTACGGGCTACGACCACAGCCCCAACCCCACCCGCGGCCCGCCTGCAATAGCCGGGTAAGCCCCCTGTTGCACGCTTCCCAACGCAAAAAATGTTACTTCCCATATTGAAATCTTATCACACAACAGTTATTGCGCGAACCTGAATTATTCATAAAACATGCTACAGAATGAAACTCTTTTGTGTTGCTTAGTGAACAAACTTTGAGTGCCTTTTTTGCAACACAAAGCTTCACTAAGTTTATGAATTAATCAGTCTAAAATACGATTTACAATATTGGGATAAATAACAAGCCACGAATACACAAACCGTCACAGATCGGTTTATCCGCGATCATCCGCGTTGCGAAGCATCCGCGTCATCCGCGTTCCTCTTGAGAGACAACGCAAAAAATACAATTATACATCTTTATTTTTTAAATGTGTTATGAAAAGAATGCCTATAATTTCCATTTTTTTGATGATATTGTTCCCGGTAATGCTGCATGCTGCAGAGCAGCAGCGCCCGGCCACCGACGCCAACATCTTTGGCCACGTGATCAACGGAGAGACCGGCGAACACGTCCCTTTCATCAACATCCTCGTCGAAGGCACCCGTATCGGCACGATCACGGATGGCTCCGGCCACTACCTCCTGACCAACCTGCCCGAAGGTGAGCACACCCTGGTGGTACAGGGCATGGGTTATGCCACCACCAGGAAAGAATTCACCGCAGAACCCGACCGTACCCTTGAAGTGGATGTGGTTGTTTATCCCACAGCAGTGGACCTGGACGAGGTGGTCTTTACCGCATCGCCCACGCGCAGTGGTTTCCGCTACCAGCCCGACCAGGCCTTCATGGGGGAAGCCCTGCAGCGCCGTGGTGAGGCTTCCTTTGGTGAGATGCTTGGTTCAGAGCCGGGGCTGAACATGCGTTCATTCGGATCGGCCCCTTCCCGCCCTGTTATCCGCGGACTTGACGGCGACCGCATCCTGATCCTGCAGAACGGTGA
>SLEW01000057.1 GCA_007124575.1 Bacteroidales bacterium
CCTTTGGATAATGACCAAAAAGGAGCGGCAGATACTAACCAGATGGCAAAAGGAAGTGGAGCTATCTCTCTTTGAGAGCAAAGCACTATGTATGGCTTTGTTTTCCATCAAAGATAAACAGCTGCTCTTCAGCAATCCTGCTTTCCAGCTGCTCGCCAGGAGCTCAGGGGCTGACACCCTGCGTAATCCGGCCTTTGATAAGCTGGCAAGCATGGCCAAAAATCATGAGAGCGAGCATAGTCCTGTTTTCGAAGGGCTTATGACGATCGGGCCAGAGAATGATTCTACCACCATCCAGGGCAAAGTATATTGCAGGGATAATGAACTGCTGGTTTCAGGTGAGATTGACCTCGTGCGTATAAATAATCAACACCGTCATATGGTTTCTCTTAACCATGAAATCAGCAACCTGCAGCGCCAGCTGACCAAAGAGAAGGTTTTGCTGGAGTCTGCCCTCGAAGAGCTGCAGGAGACAAACGAAAAACTGGCCATTCTCAATGAAGAAAAAAACCGCTTCATGAACATGGCTGCCCACGATTTAAGAAGCCCCATAGCCACAGCCATTTCCTTTACCGACATTCTGCTTCATGATGAAGAGGATTTCCCGGAGGAAACCAGAAAAGAATTCCTGAAAAACATTGAGGAACGACTTAATTTCTCCATCCAGCTGATGACAGAGTTGCTCGATGTATCCAAAATCGAAGCCGGAACCTTAACATTAAACCTCCAGACTAATGACTACATAGCACTCGTAAAACAATCTGTTGGATTTAACCAGCTTGTAGCAGATTATAAAGACATGACCATTCGGAGCTCTTTTCATGAAGATTCATTAGCGTTTGTTTTTGACAGAAACAAAATGGAGCAGGTGCTGAATAATCTGATCAGCAACGCCATAAAGTTTTCGCATCATGGGTCGGAAATACAGGTGCGGGTTCGCAGACACCCTGATCATGTCGAAACCTCTGTCATTGATCAGGGGCTGGGCATTGCCGAAGATGAGATACCCATTCTGTTCAAACCTTTTCAGAAGACCAGTACCTTGCCAACCGGAGGCGAGAAAAGCACAGGGCTAGGACTTGCCATATGCAAAAAAATCGTGGAGGAGCATGAAGGCGAGATCACAGTGAATAGTGTGAAAGGAGAAGGTTCTGAATTTACTTTCACCATCCCTTTATTCATTCCGGCAAACAGCTGAGGGCACGCTATAATTTGGCCTGGCTCGGTTCAACTGTTGGGATTTGCTGCAAAAGGCAATCACACAGCGCGTTATAAATAATCCATAACCCTGCCCGACAGGTGCAGCAGAGAGATCTCAGCCAGCTTGGTTTGATACTGCACCGACACCAGACGCTCTTCAGCTTCCAGAAGGTTTTTCTGCACTTCCCTGAGCTCAATGCCGGAAAGGTCACCCAGGCGGTATCTTTCCAGGGCAATATCCAGCGTTTCGTATGCCACGCTGAGGTTTTGCGACTCCATCTCCACCAGCCGAAGGTTGTTCAGGTACACATCATAAGTGGTAATCAGGTCGGCCATCATGCTGTTTTCCGTGTCCTCAAGTCGTAGCCTGCTGTTGTCAAATGTGATGGTAGCATTATCTTCACGCCGACGCTGATTAAATCCGTCGAAAATGTTTATTCCTACGGTTACGCCGTAGTTCATCCCATACGACTGCTGTTCGCTGAAGGATCCGGACTGGAAGGTGTTATGTGATGCTGAATAGGCTGAACTGAAAGTTACGTAAGGATAAGCCGTAGAGCGGGCCAGCCTTTTGTCATATTCTGAGATGTCGATATCTTTCCTGGCCATTTGCATGTGGGTGTTATGCTCGAGGGCAGCGTTTTCCAGGGTTTCATAGATCAGGATGTCATCGAGCGGAATAATGGTATCCACGGGTTGCAGGTTAAAACGCAGATTCTGTTTAGCCATCAGCTCGTTGAGTCTGATACGTGATGCCCTGACAACTTCTTCCTGACGGGTCATCCTGGAGCTGTCGGCATTCAAAAACACTTCTGCCTGCAGGAGCTGAAGCTTGGAGCCCGACCCCAGCAAAAACCGTTCTTCATCAATGCGCATGCGCTCCCTTGACAACTCCACAGCAAACCTGAGATTGTTAAGAAGGCGTTGTTGCTGGATAAGGTTATAATATTCCGCGGTGATGTTTGCCACCAGGTTTTCTATCGACAAGCGGGTATTCAGCTCGCCCATCTGCTTCAGCGCACCCAGCTTGTCGTAGGTTGTCTGAACGCGGAAGCCGTCAAACAGGGTCCAGCCCAGCCCTAGCTCAGCATTGGTGACCGTATTATGGATGTTGCGCAAGGATGTCTCCTGGCCATCAAAGCCGGTGCGGTCGGTATTGTCATAACTTCCGCGGTGGCTGGCACGCACGTCCAGGGATGGTAAAAAGCCGGCATTTCCCCTGGTGAAGTTGTTTATGCTGATCTGCTCCTGATTCCGTGCTATCCGGATGGAATAGTTATTCTCCAGTCCGGTGGCGATCACATCCTGCAGGGTCATCTGCTGAGGCTGTGCATACAGGCCAGCCACGAGTAAAACCAATAACATATTAAGCGTCAGCCGTAACATCATCTTCATCATCATGTAGCATATTTTTTGTATCGGTAGAGATGTAAGTATAGATAGCAGGTACCACGAAGAGCGTCAGGAACGTAGACAGGATGAGTCCGCCGATCACAGCCACACCCATGGCCATCCGGCCTTCGGCACCTTCCCCGAATCCGAGGGTGAGCGGCATCACGCCCAGGATGGTGGAGAGGCTGGTCATCAGGATGGGGCGGAAGCGTGCGGCGGCGGCATGCCTGATGGCATCCAGCTTCTGCATTCCGGCCTGCTTGCGTTGATTCGCAAACTCCACCAGCAGGATGCCATTTTTCGACACCAGGCCGATGAGCATAATGATCCCTATCTGGCTGAAGATGTTCATGGTAACATCAAAATACCACATGAACACCAATGCTCCGGTGATGGCGAGGGGCACGGTCATCATCACGATGAAAGGATCCTTAAAGCTTTCAAACTGCGCTGAGAGTACAAGGAATATCAGTACGATGGCTAGCAGGAAAGCATATATCAAGCTTGAGGCACTTTCCTGGTAGTCTTTTGAGTCTCCGGCAAGGGCAGTCCTGAATGTATCATCCAGCACCTCGTCGGCGATCAGATCCATTTCGGCAATCCCTTCGCTAATGGTATATCCGGGTGTCAGGTTGGCTGAGACGGTGGCCGATACGAAACGGTTATACCTGTAAAGCTGTGGCGGGGCTATATGTTCCTGCAGGGCAACCAGGTTGTCTAACTGTACCATGTCGCCGTTGTTGCTTCGCACATAAAGCGACTTAAGATCCAGCGGGGTGTTCCTGTCTTCCCGCCTGAGTTCGCCCAACACCTGGTATTGTTTGCCATGCATGAAGAAATACCCGAAGCGCTGACCGCTGAGGGCAAGCTGCAGGGTCTGCCCGATATTTTGGGTGGAAACACCCAGCGCATTAGCTTTATCTCTGTCTATGTGGATCTGCATCTCCGGCAGGTTAAACCGCAGGTTCACGTCTGCCATCTGCAGCACAGGGTTGTCATTGGCCTTTTCCATGAATTCCGGAAGCACTTCCCGAAGGCGGTCGATACTCTGTGCCTGCAGCACGTATTGTACGGGCCTTCCAGAGCGCCTTCCGCCAAAGGTAGACTGCTGGTTCACAAAAGCCACTGCCTGCGTTTTATCACGCAGGGCTATCGACAGTCTGTCGGCAATCTCCTGTTGTGAGGCTTCTCTTTCGTCCGGGTCTTTCAATATCACACGAACATTTGACCAGTTGCCAAACACCATAGAGGTGATGGCCTCTTTTTCCGGCACCAGCTCTTCAGCAAGTTCAGCAATTTCATCGATATAGTCGCGGATAAACTCATACGTGGTACCTTCGGGAGCCCTGGCATTAATGGTCAGCTGTGACCTGTCTTCCAGGGGTGCCATCTCACCGGGAATATTGGTGTAGAGCAGCACAACGAGTCCCAGGGCACCCGCCAGGATGACAAAGGCAAGCCAACGCCGGGCAAGCAGCCGATCCAGCGCGTTGGCATACCAGGCATTCATACGGCTGAAGAAACCTTCGGTACTGGTATAAAACCTTCCTCTTTTCTTGCGCTGCTTCAGGATCTTGGTAGAGATCATCGGGGTAAAGCTGAGTGCCACAAAGGATGAGATCAGCACTGCCCCGGCGATCACGATGCTGAACTCCCGGAAAAGCCGGCCTGTCATCCCTTCGAGGAAAACGATGGGGAAGAATACCGCCACCAGGGTGATGGTGGTGGCAATGATGGCAAAGAAGATCTCCTTTGACCCGGCCAGGCCGGCCTGTACCGGCGTCATCCCCTGCTCTATCTTTACGTAGATATTTTCCATCATCACGATGGCGTCATCAACCACAAGGCCAATGGCAAGCACGATGGCAAGCAGGGTCAGCACGTTGATGGTAAACCCTGCCGCATACATCACGAAGAATGAGCCGATCAGCGACACGGGTATGACCAGCACCGGGATGATGGTCGTTCGCCAGTCGCGCAGAAACAAGAAAATGATAAGCACCACAAGGGTGAAAGCAATAAAAATGGTGTTTCGCACCTCCCTGATGGAAGAGCGTATAAAGTCGGTGTTGTCGAAGCCGATGTTGATAGTCACATCATCCGGGATATCCCGTTGGATCATATCCAGTCGCCTGTACACTTCATCTACGATCTCAATATGATTGGATCCGGGCTGTGGCACGATGGCGTTCCCCACCAGCGGCACCCCATCACGGCGTACGATACCACGCAGGTCTTCCGGGCCCAGTTCAGCTCTGCCAACATCCCTGAAGCGGACCACCCTTCCGTTATCTTCGCTGATAATCATGTTGTTGAACTCCTCCGGGGAGGACATCAGACCGAGGGTACGTATGGTCAGCTCCACGGTATGGCCTTCGATGCTTCCTGACGGAAACTCTACATTTTCGCGCTGGAGCGCATTCCTGACATCCAGGGGGGTCAGACCGTATCCGGCCATCTTTTCCGGGTCGAGCCAGAGACGCATCGCATAACGTTTCTGTCCCCAAATATGAATCCCGCTGACACCATCAATGGTTTGAAGCTGTTCACGCAGGGTCAGCTCCGCGATCTCCGAAAGCTCAAGGAGGTTTCGGGTTTCACTCTCCACGGTCACGAACATAATAGGACTGGCATCAGCATCAGCCTTCGACACGATAGGGGGATCTACATCCCTCGGAAGTCTTCGCTGTGCCTGAGCTACCTTGTCGCGGACATCATTGGCAGCCGCCTCCATGTCTACACTCAGCTCAAACTCCACGGTGATCCGGCTGTTTCCCTGCCGGCTGACACTGGTCAGGGTGCGAATACCTGGCACAGCGTTAATCGCCTGTTCCAGCGGCTCGGTGATCTGCGTCTCAATGACATCAGAGTTAGCCCCGGGGTAAGAAGTGCTTACGGAAATGATGGGTGGATCCACGCTGGGAAACTCCCTGACCCCCAGAAAAGTCATCCCGATCATCCCAAAAAGCAGAATGACAATGGTAAAGACGGAGGCCAATACCGGGCGTTTTATACTTAATGATGAAAGACTCATGTTTTTATTTCAAATTGTGAGAAGTCTCCGACCGGAACCTTCTGAATTTCTAAATGCCGGATAATAAACCACCGTTGATATGCCGCCTTATGCTATCCGGCTTCCGGTAATGCAGCCACCCTGTCTCCTGCGAATTAAAGTGCTTCCCCTTCATTATTAACAACCTCATGATCTTTAAGTGCATCTCTGTTATCAAGCTCAACAGGCAGTCCATGTCTTAGCTGCAGCACACCGGTGGTGAGAAGGGTGTCACCAAAGGAAAGGCCATCCAGGATCTGCACCCTGTCTTCGGTACGGATGCCGGTAGTGACATATATGGCCTCCGCCTGTCCCGAACGGTATACAAACACCCTGTCACCTTCCATCTCAGGGATTAGTGCCTCCGATGGTATGGCGATGGCATCCGGGGTTTCGGAGAGCTGCAAATTTACTGAGGCAAAACGCCCGGGCATAAGCAGGCCGGCTTCATTGCCGTATAGTGCACGTACCCTGATGGTACGTGTCCTGTCATCAACAGAAGGGCTGACGGCATACACCTCGGCATGCTTGGGCTCCAGGAAGCCATCTACCCTGAAGTTTACCGGGAAACCGGGTGTGATCTCACCCGAATATCTTTCCGGCACGGAGAACTCAAGTTTCAGCGGACTTGTCCGGACAAGCCTGGCCAGTCGTGAGCTGGGCGAGGCATAACTGCCTTCACTCAGGTAACGAAGACCCACAACGCCATCAAAGGGTGCCCTGACCTCCGTTTCTGCAATACGGGCAAGCAACAGTTCGATATCAGCCTCGAGTGTTTCGAGCTCTGTGACCGCCTGGTCATAGGCCTCCTGGCTTATCGCATCCCGTTCGAGGAGACTCCGCTGACGAAACTCCCGCTCCACCACAAGCCGTTGCTGCGCCTGCAGCTTGTTCAGCTGGGCCTGCAAATGCCTGTCATTCATCTTTGCCATGAGATCACCCTCGTCTACGAAAGAGCCTTCCTCAAAAAATATCCCTACAACCTTGCCACTGGTTTCAAAAGCCAGGTCAACCTCTTCATCAGGCAAAAGAGTACCCGTGCTCCGAACCATTTCCCTGACCGGCATCGGTGACAACACATAACCGCTGACCTGCAATGCAGATCGCTGCTGCGGCTGAAATGCAGGGGCCGAAGATGATTCACCAAAAAGAAATGGTTTTACTTTGGGGTAGGCTATGATTCCTATAAGAAGGGTTAAAATGGCCAGATTAACAAAAAAACGCGCTTTTTTATTCATTTTAGCTTATTCAAAAAAATAAATCATTAACACTATTTGACACAACATACGCACAATGGTTTAATGCATGCAAAAATATAACTGAATCATTTAATAAACAGCGATCAGAATAATTTGTTTTATAAATGATTACATGCCATTTTATTAAAAACATCTAAAAATTGCGCTATTTTTACACATAACAATGCCAAAAGCCTGATTATTAGCAGACTCAGCATTGAAATGATCATATATTTGCAAATAACTGTATCATTTTGTTTCTTTGCGCATTATTTTTCCGTTAAATTAATCAGTTATTATTGCATAAATCTTTACCCTCAGGTGCAGCTAAAAGACAAATTTACTATTCCCAACGCCCTCTCGTTTTACCGCCTGCTGGCGTTCCCTGTTATCCTTTACCTTGCCCTGGCGGGATATGAACAGGCCTTTGCCGTGCTTATCGTGATCAACCTGGTTACTGATGTACTGGATGGCTTCCTGGCCCGCATGCTGAAACAGACATCAGAGTTCGGGGCAAAAATCGACTCCATTGCAGACATGGGTACTTATCTCCTGGTTTTTCTGGGTATAGGCCTGTTTAAATGGGATGACTTTGCACCACATATACTAAGTTTTGGCACCTTCATCGGGTTGCTGATCGTTTCCCTGACCCTCTCGTTAATCAAGTTCGGGAGGTTTCCCAGCCTGCATCTTTACTCATGGAAGATAGGGGGTTATATCCAGGGTATATTCTTTGTCGTGCTTTTCATATTCGGTTTTTATACGCCTTTTTACTACATCATGATTACCTGGGGCATCCTGGCATTCCTTGAGCATATTGTCATTCAGCTTATCATCCCCGAAATGCGCTCTAATGCCAAAGGTCTCTACTGGGTACTGAAAGAAAGGCAAGTAAAAAGTAAGGAGTAACTGCCCGGGGTTTGAGGTCTGGGGTTTGAGGCATAGACGTTTCGACCTTTTGACATTTCGACATTTTTGACGTTTTTTACATGGAAAGCCTGTTATACCAAATCATCCTGATCTACTTCTTCTTTGGAGCCATTGCCTTTGCATTGATAAGCAGGGGTAAAAGCAGGGAGCGGAAAAGGGAAACCTGGGCAAAGTTTGGCACGTATTTTATCATTATCCACGTGCTTTTTGCCAGCATCTATTTCGGGCCGCCCCATTTCAGCATGCTGGCCGTTTTGCTGGCAGCAGCAGGATACGTGGAGATGGTGCGGGTACACCTGCAAAAGCGACCAACAGCCGGCAGAAAATTATTTCTGCCCTCTCTTGTGATATATACGCTCCTGGCGGTTCCCTTTGTGTTATTTAGTTTTATGGACAAGCCTTATCTGTATTTTGTCTTTGTTGTGGTGGCGGTGTTTGACGCCTTCAGCCAGATCAGCGGCCAGCTGATGGGAGGCAGACGCCTGATCCCCTCTGTGAGTCCGAAGAAAACCATTTCCGGTTTAATAGGCGGGAGCATCCTGGCTTTGCTCACAGCAGTACTTATCAGGGACTCGATCGGTGCTGAATGGACATCTGTTTTGCTTTATTCGATAAGTATCGTTATCTTTGCACTATTAGGGGATCTTTTGGCTTCTTATTTTAAAAGGCAATATGGAGTAAAAGACTTTAGTAATCTTCTCCCCGGCCACGGAGGATTCCTTGACAGGTTCGACAGCTTGATACCAGGCGGTGCCGCCATGTATATCATTAACATAATCATATTATGAGCACCGAACTTTTATTTACCATCCTTTATACTTTTGCCTTCGGAGCAATCCTCGCCACAGGCGAAATCCTGCATGCCATTCTGAAAGTGAAAACAGAATATACCCGGAAGTTCTCACATAGTGCCGCATCTCTTCTTTCACTCACATTCCCATTGGTTTACAGCTCTTATGAATACGTTCTGGCCATGGGTATAATATTTTTCCTGGTCCTGCTGATCGCAGAACATAAAGATCTGCTTCACTCCATAAACGATGTTACACGCAAAACATACGGAGGTATTCTCCTCCCGGTTGCCATATGCGGTACCTTTGTGATCTCTGTGTGGATGAATGATGCCAAGCTGTTCATCATTCCCGTGCTCATGCTGGGGGTCAGTGATTCATTGGCAGGCATTACAGGTGTTGCTTTCGGGTCAAGAGTCAGGAAAATCATCATCCATAAGCTTCGACTGAACAAAACCTACCTCGGAAGCTCTGTATTTTTCATTTCTTCGCTGGTGATCTCCATATACACGCTGCATTGGTTTGTGGGAAACTTTAGTACAGCGACCATCCTGGCAGCCATTACCGTTGCTCTGTCGGCAGCAATCGTGGAAGCGTTCAGCTCCAAAGGGCTTGACAACTTTACCGTTCCATTTACCACCCTCATCATATTATCCATGTTCAATGCGGCATTATGACAGGTAAAGCCTGCATTACTGCGGGGGCTCTCATCAAATGCCATCACCTGGTGAGGTTGTACGGTTCATGCTTACATTATAAGTTCTTTTCGGTTTAGATCAAGTCACAAGTAATCTTTAAATAATATATTGATCCATGCACATACACAGGGGCCAACGTAAAGCATACCATATTCCCAAAGAGCATTTCTC
>SLEW01000262.1 GCA_007124575.1 Bacteroidales bacterium
ACGAACATTACTCTTTTTTGCTTTTTTAATGATGGCTGCCATGTTTTCCATGGGTGCTGAAGAAGCGCGCCTGATGCGTTTCCCTGCACTGCATGGGGATCAGGTTGTCTTTTCTTATGCCGGAGACCTTTACACAGTAGACCGTGAAGGTGGCGTCGCCAGGAAACTCACAAACCACCCTGGTTACAAAATGTTTGCCCGTTTTAGTCCGGACGGCCAGAATATTGCTTTCACAGGGCAGTATGACGGGAATACCGAGGTGTATGTCATGCCTGCGGAAGGCGGAATTCCTGAAAGGCTTACATACACCGCAACGCTTGGGCGTGATGACCTTTCTGACCGCATGGGGCCTAATAACATTGTGATGGGCTGGCGTGATGATGAAAATATCATCTTCCGCACCCGGAAGCGGTCCTTCAACGCTTTTAAAGGTGAGTTGTTTACTGTAAATGTTAATGGTGGGCTTCCTGAGCAGATTCCCGTGCCCGAAGGCGGATGGATTAGTTTTGACGACAATGGTGAACGCTTCGTATATAACCGCGTTTTTCGCGAATTCCGCACCTGGAAATATTATTCAGGAGGAATGGCCGATGATGTGTGGTTGCACGACTTAAACGACCGCAGCACGATAAACCTTACACAGCATGAAGACTCGCAGGATATATTCCCCATGTGGGTGGGTGATAATGTATATTTTGCTTCAGATCGTGACGGCAGGATGAATCTCTTTGTGTATAACCTGGATACTGAACAAACCAGGAAATTAACGCATTACGAGGATTTTGACATCAAGTTCCCGTCGCTTGGTGATGATGCCATTATTTATGAAAACGGAGGCTACCTTTACACCTTTAACCTGGAGACAGAAGCCATAGATCGTATTTCTGTCAGAATTGCTGAAGACCTCGCGCTTGGGCGCGAACAGCGCAAAGATGCTTCGGAAATGATCCGCACGGCTTCTGTCGCACCTGACGGAGCCAGGGTAGCTTTCGGCGCCAGGGGAGACGTATGGAGCGTGCCGGCAAAAACCGGTATTACCCGAAACCTGACAGAGACGTCAGGAGTACATGAGCGCAATGTAACATGGTCGCCTGATGGCAGCTATGTTGCTTATATTTCTGATGCCACAGACGAGGATGAGATCTACATCATCCCGCAGGATGGCAGGGGTGAGCCCATTCAGCTCACTACCGATGCGGATACATATAAATATTCCCTGAGCTGGTCACCAGATTCTGAAAAGATCATGTGGTCGGATAAAAAACTTCGTTTGCAATATGTGGATGTTAACACGAAGGAAGTAACCCTGGTGGATCAGGCTGAAGCGGGTGAGATCACACAATACAACTGGTCGCCTGACAGCCGTTGGATCACTTATACCCGGCCTGAGCTTGAGCATTATTCCAGGATACATATTTACAGTCTGGAAGAGGACTTCTGCTATCCCGTAACAAGCGGGTGGTATGCGTCAAACAGCCCTTCGTTTTGCGACGAGGGTAAGTACCTGTTTTTCTCATCAAACCGCGACTTTAACCCTATATACAGCCGTACTGAATGGAACCATGCCTATACCGACATGAGTCGCGTGTATTTTATCACGCTTCGCGACCAGGTGTCTTCCTTTCTTGAACCCCGCAATGATGAGGTGAGCACAAACAACGACAACGATCAGCAGGGATCAGGCGATGAAAATGAACTTCATATCGATATTGATTTTGAGAATATCAAACACCGGATTGATGCCTTGCCAATCGATGTGGCTACATATTGGGGCATACAGGCTGTCGGAAACAACATATATTACATGAAAACCTCCCACGGAGGTGGCCGGGGCCTCATGATGTTTGACATGGAATCCCGCCAGGAAACAAATCTTGCACAAATCACCGGATACCAGATCAGTGCCAATAAACAAAAAATGCTGGTAGCCCATCGGGGGCAATATGCCGTGATCGACCTGCCAAGGGCCTCGTTTCAGGTGGATGAATACGTTGATACTTCGAACATGAAGGTCTGGGTGAACCTCAGAGAAGAATGGGAGCAGATCTATGATGAAACCTGGCGCCAGATGCGCGACTTTTTCTATGCTCCTAACATGCATGGAGTCGATTGGGAAGCCATGCACGAAAAATATCGTCCGCTTGTTGACTATGTTAACAACCGTTTTGACCTCACCTATGTATTAGGCGAACTCGTTGCTGAGCTGAATGTGGGGCATGCTTACGTTGGCGGCGGAGATGTGCCTGAGGCCGAACGCATTCCTATGGGCCTGCTGGGCGCCCAGCTAAGCCATGATCCTTCAGGCTATTACCGCATTGACAAAATCCTTGAAGGGGAAAACTGGACTAACTCCCGCCGTTCGCCACTTACCGAGATTGGTGTGGATGTAAACGAAGGCGATTACATCATAGCTGTAAATGGTCAATCTGCCAGTGAAATGGAAAACATCTACGCTTCTCTGATTGGCAAAGCTGATGATCAGGTGGAGTTAACAGTGAATGATACGCCGGCAGCCAGCGGAGCCCGCGATGTGATCGTCGTACCCATTGCCGACGAAGCGGACTTGTATTACTACAATTGGGTACAGGAAAATATTCGCAAGGTGAGCGAAGCTACTGACGGGCGTGTTGGCTATATTCATGTGCCTGATATGGGACCCGGCGGCCTGAATGAGTTTGTGAAGCACTTTTATCCACAGCTGCGTAAAGAAGCTCTTATCATTGATGTGCGCGGTAATGGTGGTGGCAATGTGTCGCCCATGCTTATCGAAAGACTTTCACGTGAACTAACCGGCCTGTCGATGCAACGTAACGTGGCTCCTGGCACACGCCCCAGGGATATACATCTTGGACCCAAAGTCTGTCTTATAGATAAGTATTCTGCCTCCGACGGAGACCTCTTCCCTTACCAGTTTCAGAAGCTGGGTCTTGGGCCGCTTATCGGCACTACCTCCTGGGGAGGCGTGGTCGGAATACGTGGATCGCTTCCCTTTATTGATGGGGGCACACTCCAAAAACCCGAATTTGCTCCTTATGATATTCATGGCGAAGATTGGATCATCGAAGGTATTGGTGTAGAACCCGATATTCATGTGGAAAATGATCCGGCAAAAGAGTTTGACGGTGTGGATCAACAACTAAACCGGGCCATAGAAGAAGCCCTTGAGCGTATGGAAGATTATGACCAGAAAATCCACCCCATACCCCCTTACCCGGATCGTGCCCCATAAAACCAATGATCAGCAAACAGCAAGTTGCATGAAAAAGGTTGTTACATTATTAACCCTGCCATGCAGCTTGCTGCTATTTTAAAAGCCCCGAAATATCAAAGTTGCTGTCATAAATGTGCAATACATCATCCAGGCTCAGTGTGTGGATCCGGTCAATTTTGTTTGTGCTGGGGATATACCAGATCTCTGCATAAAAATCATAGACTACGTAAAGCCTGATCTGAAAATATAAAAAGCGACGGTCGGCAACAGGTTTGCCACTTTCAAAAATCCTGTACACTTTCTCTTTCATGGGAGAACGTTCAAAGTCACTTTTTTTCATACTGCAAAAAACTTAACCGATGAAGATAATTCCCAATACCATTACGCTGATAAACCTGTTTCTTGGTTGTGCAGCCATTGTGGCTGCATTTGAAGGCTTGCTGGCCACAGCTGCCATCATCATCCTGGTATGTTCGATACTTGACTTCCTGGATGGGGCTGTGGCACGGTGGTTTCAGGCCGGCTCAGAAATCGGAAAACAACTGGACTCCCTGGCTGACCTTGTAAGCTTTGGCGTGGTCCCTGCCTGCATAATGTATCAGTATCTGGTTGTGTCACTATATAGGGTTAACCCCGAAAGCGCCCTTTTTGTTTGGCCTATGCTGGCATTTATGATCACTGTATTTTCTGCCTTGCGCCTGGCAGTCTTTAACGTCGATCAAAAACAAAGCAAACACTTTACCGGATTGCCTACCCCCGCTAATGCCCTTCTGATAGCATCCATCCCGTTTGTTATAGAGTTTATGCCGGCAGATAACACCGTACACCTGCTGCTGATACATCTCACGGACAGCTTCCCGGCCATGCTTGTAATCACCCTGGTGCTTTCCCTTCTGCTCGTGGCTCCTGTTAAAATGTTTTCCCTCAAAACAGAATCGCTGAAATGGTCGGAAAATCGCATTCGATACATCTTTCTGGCCGGCTGCATTATTCTGTTGATAACTTTTGGCCTGGCCGCAGCACCACTTTTTCTTATTTTTTACATAATTTTGTCTGCCCTTGATAACCTTTGGCAGATTTCCAATTAATCCTGATTTTTTTTTGCAACAGTCTCCAGATTCCAGAATTTATAAATCAAGCCATGCCAACGGGTTTGACACACAGAGGGATGATTATTGGGATCCGGGCGCTGATAATTGAGAATCTTGCACTCTGCAAACCTCTATGAACCCCAACGTAATGACAGGACTTGACTTGTCAAACCAAATTATAAACACATGATATACCACGCCGAAATAACCGTTATGCCACTTAAAGCGCTGCTCGACCCCCAGGGTAAAGCCATCACCGCGTCCATGAAAAACCTAGACCTGCAGGAAATTGATAATGTTCGCGTTGGAAAGCACATAAGCCTGGATGTAAATGCTAAAAGCCGGGAAGAGGCAGAAATGAAAGTTGAAACCGCCTGCAAAAAGCTTTTGGCAAATCCCATCATGGAGTATTATTCGTTTGATTTGAAAGAGGCCGAATAAGATCTTCTTTTCCAGCGAACTTGTAAATCGTTTTGAGCTAATATGCAAATCTTGTCATGGCTGATTTCCATAATACAGGAAAAAAAGGGGAAGCCCTTGCGGTGGCTTATTTCAAAGCGCAAGGTTACGAGATCCTCGAAACTAACTGGCAATCAAACCACCAGGAGGTTGATATCATTGCTTGCCTGGACGATGTCCTTGTCATTGCGGAAGTAAAAACACGCAAAAGTGCTTTTTTTGGTGCTCCGGAAACCTTTGTAACCAGGCACAAGCAAAAAATGCTTATCAAGGCGGCAAACCACTATATTGCAAGCAACAATGTCGACAAAAACGTGCGGTTTGATATTGTGTCTGTCCTCCTACACGGCGATCAGCACCATCTGGATCATATTGAGGATGCCTTTTATGCATACTGAGATGAAGAAAAGGTTCGATATGCCCTGTATCAGCATGTAAGCGTTCATTCAAGTTGATTTAAAAATTATTCAGATATTAGACGGGAATTAAAAAAAACACACACATGAAGACTTCATTTATTAAATCGGCCTTGATGATCATTGCGCTGGCTGTCGCTTCTGCTGCTTTTCCCAATACCGAAGAAATTACCCTGGAAAAATTATGGCTTGAACGCCATTTTATGCCAGAATCCATTACCCTGGGAAGGTCGATGCAGGATGGCCTGCATTATACCCTGATTACCGAAGGCAAACACCTTGATGTCCACCGTTATGAAACAGGGGAGTTTGTCGAACGTATCTTTACTACAGAAGGTTATCTTGAGGATGAGGAAGGGGAGGCTCTTACCATAGACACGTATACTTTTTGTCCGGCTGAGAAGATGCTTTTGATAGGGGTAAACCAGGAGTCCATATATCGCCGTTCGAGACGGGCTGAATACTATATCTGGAATATTGAAGCGCAGCAGCTAAGCGCATTATCGGAAGGCACCACGCAACGCCTTCCCGATTTTTCGCCGGAGGGCAGTCACATTGCCTTTGTGCGCCGGAACAACATATATGTTAAAGACCTGGAGGGCGATACAGAGTATCCCGTTACTACCGACGGAGAATACAATCATATCATCAATGGCACAACGGACTGGGTATATGAGGAGGAGTTCTACCTGACAAAAGGATTCGAATGGTCACCTGATGGCCGGAAAATAGCCTTCATGCGCTTTGATGAGAGTCATGTGAAAGAATTTGTTATGATGAAGTATGGCCAGCTGTATCCTGAAGAGTACCGGTTTAAGTATCCCAAGGCAGGAGAGGAGAATGCCGTGGTTACCCTGCATATGTATGATATGGAAAGCAGGGAAACCATTGAGTTGGATACCGGGGATGAAACCGACCAATATATCCCAAGGATCAAATGGACCAAGGAACCTGGGTTGCTGTCTTTTCAGCGGCTTAACAGGCACCAGAATCATCTTGAGTTATTTTCTGCTGATGCAGAAACCGGTCAGAAAGAACTGATCTATGAAGAAACTAATCCTTATTATGTCAGGATAACAGATGACCTTACTTTCCTTGAGGGCGGAAAACACTTTATCATTACAAGCGAAAAAGATGGTTATCTGCATATCTATCTTTATGATATGGAGGCGCGGGAAATGATGCCTGTTACCAAAGGTAATTTTGATGTACAGGATTTTTATGGTTTGGATGAGGAAAATGGACTGGTCTACTACTTAGCCCGCAAAGAATCCCCCCTGACCAACCATCTTTATGTGGCGAACCTTGACGGATCAAATGTGAGGCAGTTGACGCAAGGTAAAGGCACCCACAGTCCGTCGTTCAGCGAGGGGTTCCGCTTTTTTATTAACAGGTATGCCACCGCATCGAGTCCTCCTGTATACAGCATCCATGAGTCAGACGGCACCTTGGTTGAAGTTCTTGAGGACAACACCACGCTTAAGGACCGAATCAGTAACCATGGATTTACGGATCCCGAATTTTTTAGTTTCACTACCAGCGAAGGTGTATCGCTCAACGGACAGATCATACGTCCTGATGATTTTGATCCGGATCATGCCTATCCGGTGTTGATGTATGTGTAT
The DNA here is from genome assembly GCA_007124575.1 of Bacteroidales bacterium. Taxonomy (GTDB): domain Bacteria; phylum Bacteroidota; class Bacteroidia; order Bacteroidales; family UBA7960; genus PUPG01. The sequence continues at coordinate 6,803 of SLEW01000262.1, forward strand.
GGCGGTCCGGGGCATCAGGCCGTGGTCGATAACTGGAATACGTTTAATGGAGTGTGGTTTCAAAAGCTTGTTCAGCAGGGTTACATCGTGGTAACTGTTGATAACCGGGGTACTGGCGGCAGGGGAGAGCAGTTCCGGAAGATGACCTACCTCCAGCTGGGAAAGTATGAAACCATAGATCAGATAGAGGCGGCAAAATACCTTGCGGCACAGGATTATGTAGACGGGGATCGTATTGCCATATTCGGATGGAGCTACGGTGGTTACCTGTCTTCCCTCTGCCTGGCCAAAGGAGCTGATGTGTTTAGTGCAGCGATTGCTGTGGCCCCGGTAACCAGCTGGAGATATTATGATACCATCTATACTGAGAGATACATGCGAACACCACAAGAGAACCCCGACGGTTATGACGACAATTCCCCAATCAATCATGTGGATAAAATTGTTGGCGACTACCTTCTGGTTCATGGCACCGCTGATGACAACGTACATTACCAGAATGCCATTGAAATGGCTGATGCCCTCATAGAAGCGGGTGTGGATTTTGAACTGATGATCTACCCCGACCATGATCATGGCATATTTACCGGCCCGGCACGCCTGCACTTATACAGGCTGATGACAGATTTTCTGAACCGCTCGGTTGGATATTAAGCAGATAAATTTTTGTTTTTTATTAAAAAGCTTAGTAACTTTGCCACCGCTTTTGACGCGCGTGCGTGTCTATTTATTTTAATAATCAGCTAAAGAAAGAGGTAAACATGATCATTGTTCCTATAAAAGAAGGTGAGAACATCGACCGGGTATTGAAGAAGATGAAGCGCAAGTTTGAGAAAACGGGCGTCCTTAGGGAACTCAGGGACAGGCAAAAGTATACCAAGCCGTCGGTGAAGAAGCGAGAAGAAAAGCTTAAAGCTATCTATATTCAGAAGCTAAGAGACCAAGAGGAAGGTTAATTGCTGTGATTAGGGCTATGCGCCCCCTGGCTGAGTCTTGCCGGCACAGTCTTTTGCTTTTGGGAAGAAATTTTTGCAAATGCTGTTTTTTTGGCATATCTTTAAGGCAAAGATTTCTTCTTTTTAATTCTTATGAGCCATCATTCAGATTTTTTTTTGGATTACCTATTCCGGGTCAGGCGTTATGCAAAGCATACACTTACGGCGTACCGGAATGACCTGGAGCAGTTTGAAAGCTACCTTTCTGCTGTATTTGATGTCTCAGAGGCCAGTGATGCTGATGCTGCCATGATCCGAAGCTGGCTTGCAAGCCTTTCCAGGGAAAAGGTGGCACGAGCAACCTTCAATCGTAAAGTTTCTTGTTTGCGTTCTTTTTTTAATTACATGGAGAATAAGGGTGTGGTAACCCGAAATCCTATGCGGAAAATCAAATCACTTAAAGCTGATGAGCGGCTGCCTGTTTTTCTTGAAGAAGAGAAGATGGCGGCCTTGTTTACAGAGGGTGACTTTGCTGACGGGTTCAGTGGTTTGCGTGATTTGTTGATGCTGGAAATATTTTATTCTACAGGCATCCGCCTTTCCGAGCTGATCAACCTCAGACACGGAGACCTGGATCCGGGCTCCGGGCAGATCCGTATCAGCGGCAAAGGAAATAAGCAGCGTATCGTTCCACTTCTTGATAAAGTGGTTCTGCTTTATCAGAAATATTCCAATGAGAAACAAAAGTTGTATGAAGCAGGGGCAGGTCATTGGTTGTTTGTAACAGATAAGGGCAAGCAGCTCTATCCCATGTGGGTTCAAAGGAAAGTGAGCAGGTACATGTCTATGGTGAGCACCAAAACACGAAAAAGTCCGCATGTCATCCGACACTCATTCGCAACACACATGCTTAACAGGGGAGCAGACCTTAATGCCATTAAGGAGCTGCTCGGACATGCGAACCTCTCAGCTACCCAGGTATATACCCACAACTCAATCGAAAAAATCAAACGTGTTTATAAACAAGCCCATCCAAGGGCTTAAACCCAGGAGGATACAAGATGGAAGTAACGATCAGTTCTCTTCATTTTAAAGCAGATGTTAAACTGGAAGAATTTATCAGGGAGAAGACCTCTAAGTTGTCGAACCTGTTCGATGGTGTTATTAGTTGTGATGTTATCTTAAAGCTGGATTCTGTCTCCAGCAATGAGAACAAGATTGCAGAGATCCGGGTAATGATCCCCGGCAACGATCTGTTTGCCAAAAAGCAGGCCAAGACTTTTGAAGAGGCTGTGGATAATGCGGTGGATGCACTGAAGCGCCAGGTGAAAAAGCACAAGGAAAAGCTGAAGGGCATGTAAATCACGGATACGGTATTTTTTTTGAAAAAAATCCGTATTTTGTTTGGCGGGAAATAAATCTTTTGTACATTTGCAAACCTTTTTGCAAGCTAAATTAATGCAAAGGGAAAAATTGCCGATGTAGCTCAGTTGGTCAGAGCAGCTGATTTGTAATCAGCTGGCCGGGGGTTCGAATCCCTCCATCGGCTCTGACATAAGTATTTCTGGGGGGGTTCCAGAGCGGTCAAATGGGGCAGACTGTAAATCTGTTGGCTTCGCCTTCGGAGGTTCGAATCCTTCCCCCCCCACTGTTAAAAGCGGAAATAGCTCATCTGGTAGAGCGACAGCCTTCCAAGCTGTAGGTGGCGGGTTCGAGTCCCGTTTTCCGCTC
>SLEW01000260.1 GCA_007124575.1 Bacteroidales bacterium
ATGCCTACAAGGGCAACATGAAGAGTGGCTATGCCTTTGCCGGCACCAATGCCTACCTGGCCACCAAGATCACCACGGTAAAAGAGATCTTTCAGGAGCTTGCAGATGACTTTCAGGCTGCACTGGGAACTGCCCCCAGGATAAATACGTAAACCCCGGTTGAAACAGCCAGTCATAAAATTTCCCAGGCCCGGGTTGATGGCCTGAAGCTGTTTACCTGAATTTTCCTAAAGAAGTGTTACCTGCCATTGCGCCGAAGTTGTTTACTCTTTCAATGGGAGAAGGCCCAAATAAATCAAACTCCGATTCCCCCTATCCCCTCTAACCAATATGTATCTTCGGCATCAAATACTGATTGTGAATGAGAACTCATTGCAGGGAGAAATAGAATGACAACCATTTTAGCTCTTTTCATACGTTAACGTTTTACTGCACAATACTGCTTTAATGAGGAGGCATTCAGAGATGCAATATATGACACTTTTTTAATACATATCATCCTTGCTGCGAAGTATGCGCACTGTCAGCGTTCACGATCCACCGACAAGATCATAAAAATTAAAATAAAGCTTAATAATACCGGTTAAACACGTACAGCTTGTCCTTTTTTTTCCGGATTTTTTTGCGCGGCTTCTCTTTGGCAGGATATCCGAGGGTGATCAGCAGGGGTATGCGGCGTTTCTGCGGAATGTGCAGCAGTTCCCGCACCTTTTTTTCGTCAAACCAGCCGATCATACAGCTTCCCAGGCCCAGGTCGGCAGCCTGAAGGCAGAAATGATCGGCCACGATGCCGATGTCCATCAGGTAATAATCCTTGTCTTTGATGCTGCTGCCGATCTTCGACAACCAGTTTGGTGGCTCGGCCACCAGGGCTACGATGACCGGCGCCTGCGGAGCAAAACGGTTGAGGGGCATGGCCGGCCCGATGGTGGCACGAGCCACCTGGTCCTTCAGATCCGGGTCGGTGACGACCACAAAACGCCATGGCTGTGAGTTACAGGCCGACGGAGCCATCCAGCAGGACTCCATGATACGTTCAATCTTCTCCTCCTCTACCGGGCGACTGTCGTACTTGCGCACGCTCTCCCGCTGCATGATCAATTGGGCAAAATCCATAGTAACTCCCTCTTTTGTTGCGTAAAGATACAAAAGTGATGGCACACCAGCCATCAACAGAAATGACCTGCACATGTTGCCGGTTAACGGGAATCTCTTTATCTTTAACCCTTCATCAGAAAAAAGCAGCTGCGTATGTTTCAACGAGGCGACGTACCTACTCCTAAGCCCTGGCTGGCTTCCATTCCCATATTGGCAACAATGGTATTGCTGTTCTTTTCTGTTTTTGTTGTGGACACCAAACCCCATTTTGCCCTCTTCATCGGGGCAGCCATAGCCGGCTTATGCGCTTATTGGCATGGTTTTTCATGGAAGACCATCAAAGAAGGTTTCAAGCATTCCATTGCCCGAACCATTCCGTCTATTGTCATTCTTCTGATCATCGGGATGCTGATTGCTGTCTGGATCGCCAGTGGGATCGTGCCGGCCCTGATGTATTTTGGCTTTGAGTTTTTTGTAGCCAGATGGTTTTTGCCCCTTATTTTGCTGTTTTCTGCTTTTATGGCCCTGATCACAGGCAGCTCGTGGTCCACCATCGGCACCATGGGGGTAGCGGCCATCGGGGTGAGTGAGGGGCTGGGAATACCCCTTCCGATGACGGCAGGCGCCATCGTATCAGGTTCTTTCTTCGGTGACAAGCTTTCACCCATGTCAGACTCCACCAACCTGACACCCTCGGTGCTGGGTGTAAACCTTTACGATCACATCCGGCACATGCTCTATACCACCCTGCCCGCCCTGGGAATTTCCGCAGTGGTATTCACCATAATGGGCTTCATGGCCTCACAGGGCAACGACGGCAACGGCGATGTTTCTGCTTATACCAATTATATACGGGATCATTTTAATCTGAGCCTCTGGCTGTTCATACCGCCGCTGGTGGTTATTTTCCTCATCGTGCGGAAGGTGCCCGCCATCCCGAGCCTGCTGGCCGGGCTTATGTTAGGCGCACTCGCGTTTCTCTTCGTGCAGGGAGGAAGCTTTGCCACCCTGCTGGAAAGCGTTCACACAGGCTTTGTGAAGGATACAGGGCAGGAAAGCATGGATGCCCTGTTTACCCGGGGCGGCATGGAAAGCATGTATGATGTGGTGGCCCTGGCGCTGATTTCCCTGGCCCTGGGGGGTATAATGGATTACACCGGCATGTTGCACAGTATTGTATTGGCTTTGTCAGGGATGGTGAAAACGGTTGGCAATCTTACCGCTACCGTGCTGGGTACTTCCATTTTCGTGAATGTGTTTGGTGCCAACCAATACCTGGCTGTGATATTGCCCGGCCAGATGTTTGAGGAGTGCTACCGCGACAATGATTTAAAGCTTAAGAACCTGACCCGTACCCTGGAGGCAGGTGGTACGCTCACTGCGCCGCTGATTCCCTGGAACAGCAGTGGAGTGTTCGTATATACCGCCCTTGGGGTGTCAGTAACCGCATACGCCCCCTATGCCGTACTCTGCTGGATCACGGCCCTGGTGGCCCTGTTGTTTGGATACCTGAAGATCACCATGCATCAGCTTGAACCCTCAGAGGAGCAAGAAGCGGAAGATCAGCAATAATCGGATATCCGCCGGCAGGTTAGCTGTAACAAATGCGAAAACAGTGCATAGCCTGCCGGGCAAGTGCTTACGGCTATTCCCGAGGCCACGGCCCCCAGAACCAGGCGCTCAGTGCCAGGTTCCTGGCACATCAAAAACCTAACAAACACGTCTCATAGAAAAATAAAAGTATTGGAGCATAAATGAAACCAGCGGGCGAGAGTTTTACCTGTTTGAGAGTTTGCGCATTCGCAGCAGGATAAACAGCATATTGATAATTATCACGCCCATCACCACGTAATGGATTTGGTTGAAACTGGCCCCTCTGTCGAGAAAAAAGCTGTATACCACGGGGCCCAGTGCGGTGCTTACCACCATCACAAAGGTAAAGAGGCTGCGGACGGTGCCCAGGCTGCGCGTGCCAAATATTTCTGCATAGAGTGAGGAGGTCACCGGGGAATTCATGCCGCCTGTAAATCCCACCAACAGCCAGTATAGAGGTGTGGTGACAGGGTGAGTTCCTATCGACAACACCACAAGGCCAGCCGCCAGGGGCAGCAACATAAAGGGAAAGACGCGCCTGGCAGAAAAGCGGTCGATCAGCGGGCCTGCGATCATTGACATCACAATTGAAGAGGCGGCATAGGCAGTAATGCTGCCGGCCATCCACTCGGTACTCCATCCTTTTTCATCTGCAATGAAGGTCTGAAAAAAGAACAGGTTTGTCTGCAGGAAGCCCACCAGGAATACCGTGGGCGCGAAAATGTAAAACCAGGGGGTGCGAAATACCTCCCGTTGCTTCCATAGTTTCTGGGATTGCTCTTCTTCGGATGCCTGGCGCACCTCGGCATCAGATTGACCCTCGTATATGCGCTCCCGCCTGATGCGGCTCAAAGAAAAAGCAGTAAAGGGGATAAGCACAGTGCCAATGAGTACGGCACTTAGCACCAGTGTTTCACGCCATCCGAACAAGCCTATGCTGCTGGCCACCAGTACAGGGAAGATCGCCTCGCCCATGGGGAATCCCAGGGCGGCGATACTAAGTGATTTTCCACGAGCACGGGTAAAGTAGCGCGACATGGTGGTCATGGCTGTGTGCATCAGCAATCCCTGACCGAATAAACGCAGAGTATAGATCCCAAAGAACAGCACCACCAGGTTCCAGGAGGCGGCTGCCAGCAAGCAGGCCAGGAAGATGCCGGAAACTACGAAAAGGGCAAAACGCTTCAGGGGAATGTGATCGATCTTTTTCCCCACGAAAATTAGCGTGGCCGCACTCGATAGGGTGGCCAGGGCATAAAGGCTGCTGAATCCACTGGCACTGATGCCAAAAGCTTCCATGAAATCCGGAATATAGAGTGAAACCACAAAGGTTTGCCCGAAGCTGGAGAAAAACACCAGCAATATGCCCAGTGAGAGTATACGCGGATTCGCTCTGTATAACTGAAGGTAATTCACGTTCAAAAATTGTTAGCCAGTGCCGTTTATCTGAAAAATGAGCTGCAAAGTTATGAAAAGGGTGTGATTTTAGTAAATGGGTTTATCGGCGTTAAATACTCAGTTATTTTGCGTACCTTTGCAGCACAAAGAATAGCCTGCCTGTCCATCCCTATTCTATTCACTTAAATTACACAAAACGCAATGGGTAAACCGCACCAAACGGTCAACAACAAAGAAAGAGAAAAGGCCCGGAATAAGAAAAAAAAGGAGAAGCAAAAGAAAAAAGAAGAGCGCAAAGCGAGCGGTAGCAGCAGCGCAGAGGATATGATCGCCTATGTGGATGAAAATGGAAACATTACCGACACACCTCCAGACCCCGAAAAAAGAAAAAAGATTAAAGCCGAAGATATCCCCCTGGGTACCCCTCCCCGTGAAGACGATGATCCGGACAAAGAAAGGATAGGTCTGGTAACATATTTCGACAATTCCAAGGGCTATGGCTTTATAAAGGACAGAGAAACCCAGGAAAGCATTTTCACCCATATCAACAGTCACCTGGATTCCATCGATGAACGCGATACGGTAACATACAGAGTGGAGCGGGGCTTAAAAGGGATGAATGCCGTGGATGTAAAAAAACACAAATAAACCAGGACTTCCCCTCCCCCGAAATCCAGGGTTAATAAATGATTGCTCCACAGCGTAATCAGGTTAACCTCCATACCTCAACAAATTATCCTTCTTATTCGAGCAACCCCCCTGAAATGAATGCCTCCTCGTTTGAGGCTTCAATTCTTAAATGTTCGAATACGGTCACCTTGTATCATTTCAGGACACTTCTCAACAATGTGTGTTTACCCTAAAGTTGCTTTTATATCTCAATATTAGCAAATTACAGACTTCGGCCTGAGGTTTGATCGCACTTGGTCATGATAAATCTACTCATCATACAATTAACAGATTGGTCATTTTGCCAATTTGCCAAAAACACCTACATATGAATTTCTTTCACACGTTTAAAATCGGTCTGCGCAATCTGCTTCGTGAACGATTCTATACCTTTTTGAATATCCTGGGGTTTGCCTTTGGCATTACAGTTTTTGTTTTTGTAAGCATCTTTGTGATCGACCAGTATCTTTATGATCGTATCCACGATGACGCGGACCGGATTTACCGTCTGGAAGCCTCCATGGATGCAGGTGAATGGGCATTGACAGGAACAATGCAGGGTCCTTACCTGCAGGAGAATTTCCCGGAGGTGGAGCAGGTACTTCGTATAAACACCTATATGTTTAGCCAGTCAGATGTAATGGTGGAGAATGAACCCTTTCATGTTCCGGATATCATCATCGCGGATACCACGTTTTTTGATTTTTTCCAGGTGGATTTTATCCACGGCAATCCCGGGTATGCCCTTACAGACAAGTACTCGCTGGTACTCACACGCCGTCAGGCGGAAAACATGTTCGGTCATACAGATGTTGTCGGGGAGACGGTAAACATGATGGGACGTATGCCCCTGAGGATCACCGGGGTGATAGAGAATCCCACACACACCCATTTGCCCTATGAGGCCATTGCCCCGATGGTACTCTGGGAGGATTTTAGCAACGACGAAAATGTGCTTTATTCTTTTGGCCAGTGGAACAACTTCACTTTCCTGCGGCTGCAGCCCGGAGTGAGCGTAGAAGAACTGGAAGACAAGATCAATGAGAAATTTATGCAGTTTCTCTATGAGATGATTGGAGGCGAGATAGCGGTTGATTATTACCTGCGCCCCCTCAGGGATATCTATTTTGCTGATGAGGTGGCCTTTCAGCCGGCCGTGAACCTGGGCAACCGACGCACGGTGAATGCTTTTGCCCTTATTGCCGTTTTTGTGCTGGGAATTGCGGTGATCAATTTTGTGAACATCTCCACCGCCCGGGCCTTTAACCGCGCCAAGGAAGTTGGCATTAAAAAACTGCTCGGAAGCACCAGGCGGCAGCTAATGTTCCAGTTTCTGGTGGAATCGGTACTTACCACTGCCTTTGCCGTACTTTTGTCGCTGACCTTGCTGGAGTTTTTCTTCCCGAACTTCAGGGATCTGACAGGCACCAACCTGCACCTTATGGATCTGGGCCTTCCCCTGGCGGTGCTTATCATAACTCTCGGTGTGTTGCTGGTGGGGTTTCTTTCGGGGATCTACCCTTCATTTTACCTCACGGCTTTTCAGCCGGCAGCCGTACTCAAGGGGCAAAAAATACCCGGAAAAGGGGGCGCCTTGTTCAGAAAGCTACTGATTGTATTCCAATTCGGGGTTTCCGTGGCTCTGGTGTCCGGCACCATCATCGTTTTTCAGCAGATCGCCCACATGAAAGACCAGGCCCTGGGATTTGATATGGATCACGTGGTTTTCCTGGATTTTGACCCTGCAGACCGCAAAGAAGCTTTCAGGGAGGCAGCCATGGAACATCCTGATGTGGCAGACGTAAGCTTTTCCAATGCGGTTCCGGGTGGAGTTCAGTGGCAGGAAAGCGTTGAGGTGAAAGGAGTTCGCAAACAAATAAGTTTTCTGCCGGTCCACGCCAACTTCCTTCCCCTATTAGGTATAGAACCCATCGCAGGGCGTCATTTTGATCCTGACCTGCGGTCTGAGCACCGTAATGTGATCATAATCAATGAATACGCCGTCAATTACCTGGAGCTGGAGGGAAGCTATGAGGAAGTCGTCGGTCAGGAAGTCGCAGGCTCCAGAATCATAGGTATTGTGCCCGACTTTTTCTTCAATTCCCCGCATCATGCCCTGCAGCCACTGGTGATCTCCTGGGATGAAAATTCTTGCTTCAAAGCCTCTATTAAGATGAGCGGACATAATACTTCGGAAGTGATGAGCCACCTGGAAGCTTTAAACCGGGAGTTTATGCCGCACCGCACCTTCAGGGCGCAGTTACTCGACACCTTTTATAACCGGCATTATGCCGATGAAGAAAGGTTTGGTACCATTGTGCTGTTGTTTGCTGCATTTGCTCTTCTGATCGCCTGCCTGGGGCTGTTTGGACTGGCCTCATATATGGTTGGACAGCGTACCAGGGAGGTGTCCATCCGCAAGGTTATGGGAGCAGCATCCAGCCGGATATATCTGCTGCTGCTGAAAGATTTTTTGCTGTTGTTTGCTATAGGATTCATCCTGGCTGTACCGGTTACATGGCTTTTAATGAACAACTGGCTGGGCACCTTCCCTTACACCATCCAGATCAGCCTCACCCCGTTCATGCTGGGTGGCCTGTTTGCCGTGGTGATCACCATCCTTACGGTGAGCTACCATGCCCTGAAACTTTCACAGACCAATCCCGCGGAAGCGCTGAAATATGAATAAAGGAGCGCATTACAGAATACATTCCAAAATCATCATTACTTTTGCACTGTGCATACACGGACCCTATAATCCACAAAGCAGATGCATGGAAGATGATAAAGTTAGAGAACGTTTCGTTAACCTTTGACGGCCGGCAGCTTTTTGACAGGCTCTCGGTGGAGGTGCCTGCCGGCGGACGGCTGCTCATCAGAGGCGAGTCGGGCAGCGGCAAGACCACCCTGCTGCGCATGCTGCTGGGCTTCGTGCTGCCCGACCAGGGAAAGGTCTTCGTAAACGGCGAAGAACTCCGGGTCAACAACATCTGGCGGCTCCGGCGCAAGATGGCCTATGTGAGCCAGGAGATGCAAATCGGCAACGGACGTGTGGAAAGCTTTATCAGGGAGATATTTCGTTTCAGGAATAACCGCGGCATCAAATACCAAAAAGATAAGGTGATCACCCTGCTTGACGATTTTCAGCTTGGAACCGGCACCCTGGACAAGGACCTGGAAGAGCTTTCCGGTGGCGAGTTGCAGCGAGTGGCCATCATCGTAACCCTGCTGCTCAACCGGCAGGTTTACCTGCTCGACGAGGTGACATCCGCCCTGGATCAACCGCTTAAGGAAATGATTGTCAATTATTTTACGAACCTGAAGGACAAAACCCTGATCATCTCATCGCACGATAAGATCTGGCACGATCAGGGTTTTCCCACGATACACGTTGGACAAAATGGAAGCAGCACCTGACATCAGCATAATGCGCCTGCTGGCCGCGTTCGGCCTGCTTATCGTACCGCTGGCTCTATCCTTTTTCCTCAAGCTGGGCTTCGTCAGACAGTTATTCATTTCCGCCGGCAGGATGACCGGCCAGCTCTTCCTGATGGGCATCCTCCTGGTATACCTGTTCAGGTGGGATAACCCCTGGCTCAATGTGGCCTGGGTGATCGTGATGATGTTCTTTGCCTGCTTCTCCGCCATGGTCAACAGCAAGCTGTCGTTCAAGCATTTCTTTCTCCCGGTTTTCCTGGCCTATTTTGTAGGCACCGGACTGATCCTGCTGTTTTTCAACAAGGTGATCGTGAACTACGAGAACATTTTTACCGCCCGCCTGGTGGTGGTCGTGGGCGGAATGCTGCTGGGCAACTCGCTGAACAGCACCATCATCGGCATTTCCCATTATTATGAGGCCATCCGCAAGGAAAACAAACGCTATCTTTACCTGCTTTCGCTCGGGGCCAACCAACAGGAAGCCCTGTTGCCCTTCTTTCGTGAAGCCCTGCGTGCAGCGATGCGTCCATTTATCGCCAACATGGCCACGATGGGAATCGTTTCGCTGCCCGGGATGATGACCGGCCAGATGCTCGGCGGCGCCGATCCCGAAACCGCCATCAAATACCAGATCGCCATCGTGCTGGCCATATTTACGGCACTCACCATCAGTGTGGCCCTGTCCATATACTTTACCTCACGCCAGGCCTTCGATGAATACGGGATCCTGAAGGGAAGTCTGTTCAGGAGATGATGTTTTCGCTATGTAAACTTTACAATTTATTTTTGCAGATGACGTTTCTTACACCTGGAGCCCCGGGATGGTGGGGATAGAAAGTAAGTAGTAAGCAGTAAGCAGTAGGAAGTAAGAAGTGAAAAATCATTTTGCAGACACCGGATTTTTTGTCTTTTTGACGAATCTTAAAACAATGAAGCGACTCATTTTCCTGGCAATCATTTTAACAGGATGTTCTACCATGCTGCCTTTGCAACGCAGCGGGCTGATCACGGCCTTTCATCTCATAGAGGATGAAGAATATGCAGAGGCCAAAGCGTTTATAGAAAATATGGTGGAGGATGAAGAAGCTGCCGGGTGGCCACGCACGTGGCACGCAAGAGGCCTGTTGTACCAAAATGCCTATCGCGAGGGCAAGCAAAGAAACAACAGGAACCTTTATGAAATGAAAGACCGGCAACTTTTTG
>SLEW01000130.1 GCA_007124575.1 Bacteroidales bacterium
GGAAGGGATATAGCCGGGCCGGCCAACAACAGGGCCAGTGCGGGCCCCTTCCCCATGCCGCTTCCAACGAGACCCTGGATGATAGGGATCTCCGTGAGGGTGGCAAAATACATGAAAGCCCCAAAAACGGAAGCAAATAAGTTTGAGAACAGCGAATTTCCGCCCACAAGGCTGCTCACCCAGCGTTCCGGAATTATCCCCTGACCTTCGCTGCCCGGTGCGCCAAGCAAAATGCCGGCAACAAAGACACCTGCAAACAGCAAGGGCATAATTTGCCTGGTAAAGCCCCATGTGGAAAGCAACCATTCGCGCGGTTCACCTGGTGTGATGCCGGTAATGATACTCAGCGCAATGAACCCCGTGGTAAATGGTATTACAGGCGTTTCAGGCCATATCAGCATGGCTATCGCCACAGCCACAAGAGAAAGCGTGACATACCGGGCTTTGATTCCAGCGATATAAACCAGGGTAAAGGCAAATATGATCCCAAAAGCAGAGGTGATCACCCACTGGTTGTGAGCAATCCAGCGCCAGACCCCGGTGGCCGCCCCGGGCTGGCCCCAGTTGGCAAAGATCAGGATAGCCACCAGCGAGAAAAACAGGGTGGCTGTCTTCCACATAGGCCTGCCACCTTCTGACTCCGGAAAGTTCATGGAGGCTTCCGCCCGCTCCCTTTCCTCTCTGCGAAAGAAAAAAGCCATAAGTAACCCTATGACAACAGCAAACAAGACCGCCCCGATAATCCGGGCGACCCCCAGCTCAAACCCCAGTATGCGCGCCGTGAGGATTATGGCCAGTATGTTTATGGCAGGGCCCGAGTATAAAAAGGCCACGGCAGGCCCAAGACCTGCCCCGCGCTTATGAATGCTGCTGAACAAAGGCAATATGGTGCAGGAGCATACAGCAAGAACCACACCCGAAACCGATGCTACAGAGTATGACTTCCACCGGGCGGCCTGGGCGCCGAAGTACTTGATAACAGCTCCCTGCCTGATGAAAATGGCTATGACGCCTGCAATAAAGAAGGCCGGGATCAGACAAAGCAACACATGCTCCTGTGCATAATACTGCACCAAAGCCAAAGCCTCCTGCAAAGGCCCGGGAAGGTCAAAGCGCCCGAAAGGCAAATAATAGGCCAGCAAAAAAAAACCAATATAGCCCGTAAGTATGAGTAGTTCACGCCTAAGATTCATCAGCATGCTCCTTAATCAAACCCTTAAGCTCCTCCCCGGAAGGCAAACGACCACTCAAAACCGCTTTCTCGTTAATGACCAGTGCAGGAGTGCGCACAATACCATAAGACATCATCGACATCATATCCTCATCCTTAACCACATCGGCTTGAATATTCAGATCCTCCAGAGCTTTGTTTGTGGCTTCATAAAGCTTATTACACCTGGCACAGCCGCTTCCCAAAACTTTTATCTTCATAATTTCCGTTATTTACATTTTGAATCGTAAATATACGATAAACTATATAGATGACCAAAACCATCCGGATCTGCCAACATATCTGATACAAAAAAAGGGTCTGAGATAAGATATTTCTTATATTTATGGATTCATAAAAACGTTATTGCCAAAAATCAATGTAATGACAGGGTCTGACCTGGTAATAACAGGGCCTGACCTGTCAATCCGAACCACAAACAATGAAGACACACGACGATATGCCCGTGGAGGTTTTTTCCGGGATGCTCTGGGAGGCCGAACTGATACGAGCCATGCTTGAAAATGCGGAGATATATGCTTTCCTGACAGATAAAATATTTGGAGGTGTTCTGCCACCGATTTACTCAGCAACAGACACTGGCCAGGTAAAAGTGAAAGTATCGAGCCGCGAACTTGAAAGGGCAAAAGCCATTGTTAAAGAGTTTGAAGAAAACCGGCAAGACTAAAATTGTATCATTTGCGGCATTCTATGTATCATGGAAAAAGAAAACATTCATACCATATCCAATTACCTGACCTTTTACCGCTTTGTTTCTGCCCCGGTAATTATATGGTTTATTTTTTCCGGCTTTCAGAATCTCTTCGTTTTGTTCATCATATTGAATTTACTGTCGGATGCACTGGATGGGTTTTTTGCCCGCAGGCTGAACCAGCACACGGATTTTGGTGCCCGCATGGATTCCATTGCCGATAAGGTGACCTATGCACTGGCAATCACGGGGCTATTTGTTTTCAAGCTGGAAGAGATACAACCTTATCTGGGCAGCCTGCTCACTTTCGTAGGATTAGGCATAATTGCCCTCACACATTCTTTCATTAAGTTTGGCAAGATATCAAGCTTACATACCTACGCGACCAAGGCCGGAGGTTACATGCAGGGTATCTTTTTCTTTGTGCTGTTTGTCCATCGCTTTGAGCCGGTATTATATTACATCATGATCACCTGGGCGATCCTGTCGGTAATAGAGATGATCATCATGCAGATCATGATCCCGGAGATGAAACCCAACATGAAGGGGCTTTACTGGGTGTTAAAAAGAACCAGGAATTAAAACCGGCTCAAACCTCCCCTGCTGCAGCTTCATGGCTTGTGATACATGCTTTCAATGGTATAGATTATGAATTACCCATCCCCACCCGAACTCGCAAAAGGCAGCATCCAGGCGAATCACTTCCACACCAGCACCAGACCGTAAAATGTTATGCTTGAAGCAGATTCTAAATTATAAATAATTTATGATAGGTGTATGTTTTAATATATTTTGATTTTTCATTTGTTTGTCATAACTTTATATGTTTCTACGGTTTGCATCGGGGAATAATTGCTTTGCCGGAACGAAGAAACAAAGGAATATGGTTCTGAAATGCCTTTTCATTGGCATGAAAGGAGTGATTGTCTTGCGGCAAACCGGAATCCCTGAAACCGTGCAGTGTCTGATTCATCTCACCGAAATATTCACATGATAAAGATTTCGACATGGAAAAAACAAAAACACTCACGCTGTTCTTTTGTATGTTCATGATTGGGGGCACATCTGCTGCAAATGACAAGCAACTGGTGGCACCGGAGCCCCCGCGGGGCATTGAAGCGCCAGAGCTCAACATCGGGGAATTCAACAACGGATCGGATGCAGTATTTGTCAGAGCTTTTCATTCGCCGCTGCTACCTTCTGAGGTGGCATCTTTTTATGAGGATCATCTGGGAAGTATGACATTACTGGAAGAAGGAAATCATTACAGGGCCGATCTTCTTGAGATCGGATTAAAGAGTACGGGTGTACTTAAGGTGTATGCTCTCCCGCGAAACCCTGGTGTTTCGGTAAAACACATTCGCTCATTACAGCCCAGGCACTGTACATCTGAATATTTTCGCGCCTTCCGTGACATGTCCAGACAGCTTGAGAAATACTCCCGGAGGGACTACAATGATATTTGCAGTCGTTACGGATATTTGGAATACGGTTATTACGGCTACACAGAGAAGAGAGGCGTTGACGGCAGGCAGTTGACAAAAGACCAGGTGCTGTTCAGAGATTATGCATCCCGGCTTGATCCCGAAGCAAGTAAGCAACACGATGCTGAAGCACTAACAGCGGAGGCACAAAGATTAATCATGCAGGGAAAAATAGATGAAGCACAGGTGCTTTTTGAAGAGATCAGCAAGCTACAACAACATAACCTTGATTCTCAGATGCAAAGGATACAGGATATGGAGCAAAAGGAGGTTGAAGACAACTGGGATCAGTGGGTTGAGTTTTTAGAGGCGCTTGATGAGATGGTATACCCCACCGCCGTATTCATTGACGTGCATCCGTCTGACTGGCCGGATGATGAATGGCTTAAGGATAACATTGAATGGTAAAAACACCCGGGCCGACAACATAGAACGCCTGTAAATGCAAGAACATTACCGCAGTTTACCTGAGGGAATATTTCCCTGCGCGATGTTTTCAGGGGTGCCTGTCAGGGTGCGTCCATTCACAAATGAAGCAACCATCCTACGTGAACTCACTGCCGGGAAATGTCACTCCTGGTCCCTTGAAATATCCTCCAGCGTGCGCCATTTGGTCTCTTTCACAAATTTTCGCACAATAAAGAAAGCAACAATGCCAAAGGCCGCATAGATCCCATAAGAAACGCCCAGTCCGATATAAGTAAGCAATACCGGGAATGTGATGGTCACTAAAAAGTTGGCACCCCACTGAACCAGTCCTGCCAGTGCCAGGGCACCTCCCCTGAACTTATTGGGAAACATTTCTCCCAGCATGACCCACATCACCGGTCCCCAGGTGGTAGCGAAGAAAGCAATATACAAATTCGCCACCACGAGTGCCATGATGCCACTTGCTCCACCCATCTGCATGCCACCGGAGGCTTCCCGCGCACCGGTGGCGAAAATTATGGCCAGCACTCCAAGCATCAGGGCCTGACCCAATGCGCCGACCAGAAGCAGGGGTTTTCGCCCTACCCTGTCTACCAGGTAGATGGCCAGCAGGGTGAACGCCACGTTTACCGAACCACTGATAACATTGGTCAATAACGCATCTGCCTCGGTAAATCCGGCAGCCTGCCAGAGAACAGATCCATAATAGAACACCACATTGATGCCTGTCAATTGTTGCAGTCCGGCAATGGCAACACCAATCCATACAATCGGGTACACTTTGCCTGTGACCTTATGCAGGATATCCTTCATCCGGGGTTTTCGCTCCCGGATGACAGTAGTCTTTATTTCTGCCACCTGCTCTTTGGCTATTTCCCAGTTGGTAAGACGTGCTAGTATCCGGCCGGCTTTCTCTTCTTTGCCGGCCGCCACCAGGTAGCGCGGCGACTCCGGGATAAACAGCAGGAGTATAAAAAAGAGGCTGGCTGGTATCAACTCAACCCAGAACATCCACTGCCAGGTCTGGTAGCCTCCCCAGATTACCTCTGAGGCCCCGCCGGCAACACTCGCCAGGCTGTAATTGCTGAAAAAAGCAAAAAACAGGCCTAACACGATGGCCAGCTGCTGCAGGGAGATCAGCCGTCCACGTATCCGTGGAGGCGCTATTTCTCCAATGTATGCCGGCGAGATGATACTCGCAGCACCTACGGCCAACCCTCCAAGGATCCGAAAAAAGACAAACTCCCCTGAAGATCCGGAAGCCCCGGACCCATAGGCACTGATCATAAAAGCAAGCGCTGCCAGGATCAGCACTTTCTTGCGGCCATATTTATCCGCCAGGTTGCCTGCAAAAAAAGCCCCGGCAGCGCATCCCAGCAACATAGACGCCACATTAAAGCCGGTACCCACGGCATCCGAATCAAAAGCCCGTTGCAAAGCCTCCACAGCGCCATTGATCACCCCGCTGTCAAAACCAAAAAGAAAACCACCCAAGGCAGCCACAACCGATAAAAAGACAACACGTCCCATATTGTTGTCACCTTTGTCATTCGTGTTCATATGTTTTTTTTTGATTTTCAATGCTTTATAATCCTCCCTCCCCTTCTCCCATCCAGCTTCTTTTTTCTCCATTCACCAACCACCATCTCCCTTTCAGCTTCTTCTTTTTCCATTCACCATTCACCATCTGCCTTCCAGCTTTTCCCAGCCCCCTGCTCCTTCCAAATTCCAGCTTCTTCCGGCTTCCAATTATCAGCCCCCGGCATTACAGCCCATCGTCATCGGTATTTCAATGAATAAATGTAAGAATAATTAACTAAACTTAACAGATCAATCGTTCCGGAAATAATTTCATATTTTTACACATAGAGATAAGCCCTTACATCATAATGATTCCAGATATATTCACCATAACCAAAACAGCAATGAACAAGATGAACCCCTTTTTATCCGTAACCGCCTTATTGTTTTGTTTTTTCCTTGCCGGCTGCCAGACAGAGGAAGCAGTTCAGGTATCCTCACCGGATGGAAATATCACTGCCCGCGTATTCCTCATGGATAACGGCCAGGCTGCCTATACCGTTCATCATAAAGGGGAGCCCGTCATCGATAAATCCACCCTGGGCTTTGAATTCCTGGATGCCCCTCCCCTGGCCACCGGGCTGGAGGTTACCGGGACAGCAATACGCTCATTCAGCGAGACCTGGGAAATGCCCTGGGGTGAACAGCGATGGGTTGATAACACCTACAACGAATTAACCGTTTCACTCCGGGAGACTGGTGACCTGGCACGGGAGTCCGATCTCATATTCAGGGTATATGATGACGGACTCGGGTTTCGCTTTTCCTTCCCCGATCAGGAGCACATGCAGGAGGTCCTGATCACCGAAGAAAACACTTGGTTTAATCTGACCGGCGATCACATGGTATGGTGGACGCCCGGCGACTGGGATATATACGAACACCTATACAGCACCACACCGTTTACGGAGATCAATGCCCTGGAAAAGCGCGATCATCCCAACCTGGCACAGACCTATATACCGGTCAATGCTGTGAATACGCCGGTTACCATGAAAACCGATGGAGGGCTGCATATCAGCTTTCATGAAGCAGCCCTCATTGATTATTCAGGCATTACCCTTGAAATAGATGCCGATAACCTGAAGATGCGCAGCAACCTGGTGGGCACCGGGCGCGAAGAGTACAAGGTGATACAGGAAACCCCTTTCAGCACACCCTGGCGTACCATCCAGATCGCCGAAAGAGCCGGTGACCTCATTGAGTCAAGGCTCATGGTAAACCTGAACGAACCCAATAAGCTGGGTGACGTTTCGTGGCTTGAGCCCTGTAAATATATGGGCATATGGTGGGAGATGCACATTGGCAAATCCAGCTGGGATTATACCGATGACAGGGATTTTGAAAGCTGGGAAGAGGCCGAACCCCACGGCAGGCATGGTGCCACCACGGAAAACGCTGAATATTACATTGACTTTGCTGCCGAACATGGCATTGAAGCCTTACTCATTGAAGGATGGTATACCGGATGGGAGCACTGGATCGGGCATGAAGACCGTGAGGGTATTTTTGATTTTGTGACCCCGTACCCGGACTTCGACCTGGATAAAGTGACGTCTTATGCAAAAGAGAAAGGCGTACGCCTGGTGATGCACCATGAAACCTCAGCTGCCGTGACAACCTATGAAGAACAAATGGACACGGCCTATGCCCTCATGGAGCATTACGGCTATGACATGGTAAAAACCGGTTATGTAGGTACGATCATTCCCGTAGGGGAATACCATCATGGCCAGTGGATGGTAAACCATTACATGCGCGTGTTGGAGAAAGCTGCCGAGCATCAGGTGATGGTCAACATCCATGAGCCGATCATGGCCACGGGGCTTCGTCGCACCTATCCCAACGATGCCACCAGGGAAGGACTCAGGGGGCAGGAATTCAATGCATGGGCTACCGATGGTGGCAATCCGCCGGAGCATCTGCCCATTGTGGCGTTTACCCGCATGTTAGCAGGGCCCATTGACTATACCCCGGGCATCTTTAATATCAAACTTGACCCCTACCAGCCTGACAACCAGGTTAACACCACGCTGGCCCAGCAACTGGCACTCTATGTGGTGATCTACAGTCCCATGCAGATGGTGGCAGACCTTCCTCAGCATTATGAGGGTCATCCGGCTTTCCAGTTCATTAAAGATGTGGGTGTCGACTGGGAGCAGTCACAGGTGCTGAATGGCGAGATTGGTGAGTATGTGACGATTGCCAGGGAAGAGCGGGACACAGGCAACTGGTTTCTGGGGAGCATCACCAATGAAGATGCCCGCCAGCTCATCATCAGAACCGATTTTCTCGAACCGGGAGAAGCATACCAGGCCACAATCTATGCAGATGGCGCGGACGCCCACTGGGATGATAATCCGGAAAGCTATCATATCGAGAGCATGACAGTGGACCATAGCTCCGAAATCCATCTGGAGCTGGCGCCGGGAGGTGGTGCGGCGATCAGTTTTAGGGAACAACCACCCGGTCAAACTCGAGGCCTTTGGCCAGGTGCGCCGTGGTGAATGAGGCTGATACGTTTAAAAAGATGCAAAGATATCTGTTTTTTGAGAATTGTATGCAGCATCCGGTGTTCCCACATTATTCCATTATTGATTTATGGAGCTCATTACCGCTTAACCCAAATAATTGACACTTAGAGAAATAAGTATCTAAAAACATTGTTTCTTATCTCCGTCTTGCTTATTTTTGAATAAAAAAACAGACAATGCTATCTGATCAGGACAATAATGATGTAAATGAGCCCACGGGATCTTACCAGCCGTCATTAACCTTTGAAAAGGTATGGCTTATGTTTCAGGAGACCGACAGGAGGGCCAGGGAAACAGATGACCAAATCAGGGAAACAAAAGAACTCATAAAACGTCTGTCAAAATATATAGGCGGATTGGGTATGAACGTCGGGGAGGCAGCGGAAGAATATTTCCGGGGAGCGCTGGAAAACATGACAGCGCTGGCCGGGATCCCCATAGAGCAGGTGGAGAGCTTTCGCAGAAAAAGGGGGAAACTTGAAGGACAATATGATGTGGTCCTGATAAGCAATAACACGGTTGTGGTGGTGGAAGTGAAACACAAGCTCCACAGCACTGATGTGCTTCGCTTTCACGACCTTAAGCTGCCGCTGTTCAAAGTGCTGTATCCCGAATATGCCGGACGTAAGATCCTTGGTGCCGTTGCCGGGATGACCATAGCAGAGGACGCAGCAGACAAGGCCCTGGAGATGGGATTTCTCCTGCTTACACAGTCAGGACAGAAAATACAGGTACTTAACCCGGAAGGTTTTGCACCAAAGGTGTTTTAACAAGGAATGGGAAAAAGCAGGAAAGCTATTGGCTATTGGCTATTGGCTGATGGCTATTGGCTATTGGCTATTGGCTGATGGCAAAAACCGGAACATTAACCACGCATTGGGAGTTTCATCAGGTAATCGGTCTGGTATTCCCCGCCGGTATGAAAGGTATGCGTATCGAAGACCTCGAAGCCATATTTTTGATAGAACCGGACAGCCCGGTAGTTTTTAGGCCACACGCCCAGCCATACATAGGTGGCCTTTTTATCCCGGGCAATCTCCAGGGCATGATCCATTAAGGCCTGTCCTACCGACTTGCCGTGCCATTCCTTTTTCACATAGATCCGCTCAACCTCCAGGGCCGTTTGATCCTGGGGCTCGGTTTGCGCCTCCCCCGTGTTGACCTTCAGATAGCCCGCCACCTCCCCATTGACGCGGGCCAGGTAAAAGAAAGATTCGGGGTGGCTCAGTTCTTCCAGAATGCCGTTGGGATCAAAGCTATCGTCCAGGTATTGCGCCAGGTTTTCTTCCGAAATGGTGTTGTGAAAAGTTTCATGAAATGTTTGCCGGCCGGCCTCCACCAACGCGGGCAGATCTTCGGTTCCGGCAGGTAAGATGTCAATATCAGA
>SLEW01000041.1 GCA_007124575.1 Bacteroidales bacterium
CATCTTGTGGTTGCTCAATGATCGCCAAATTATCCGGCTCCGAAGCAATCACATCAAATTCCCGCGAAGTAACAGAAGCTACCCCAACGTCAAATACCATGGTGTAAGTGCCCGCTGTTTCTATAACCAAATCATCAAAGATAGCTTCACCATCATCAAAATCTTTGGTAAAAGTGCCGCTGGCAAAACCTACTTCGCCGCTGAGACTTACCATAACTGAGGTGATCCCGCTATTTTCAACTGAAACGGTCGGCCAGCTAGCATCTCCATTGCGGCCATCGATTTTCTCCCCGGCCGTTACGGTCGCCGCCGGCTCAACATCAATCGTCAGGGTTACCGTTCCGTTTTCTGCAAACACCTGGCTCAGCCCCAGGAAAAAGAAGGTCACTAAAAAAATCGTGTAATGCATTTTCATCGCGTATGTGTTTTGGTTAGTTATTGGTTTGCGGTATTGAGCTGTCAGTAATAAAAAGGAACACACTACCCGGATGGGCAAGCCGTGGCATGCTATATGTAAAAATTTATATATTAACAGGAAAGTCAAAGATACGAAAGTTTTGGCCATGGCCATTTTGCGGCAGCAGTATAGAACCTGTTTAAATAATACTACGTACGGGCCACTGACAAAGTTTCAAAACAGACGGATTTTTTGCTCCAGATAGAACCTCGTTTTTACATACTTTTGTGTTCAAGCTTTTTTTACAATCATCATTCTGTTGAAACTTGTGCCCTTACGTCATTTCATCACGCCCTAATTGTATAAAACCATGAAAAATATTCTCACTACCATTGCGCTTATTTCTCTATCGCTTTTTGCCCTGGGGCAGGTGCCGGGCAAGATTAATTACCAGGCGGTAGCACGCGACTCCAGCGGAGAAATCATGATTAACCAGGAACTTAGCTTTGAAATCAGGATCTTGCAGGGACACGCTGAAGGATCGGAGGTTTTTTCGGAGACACATGAAACGGTAAGCAATGACCACGGACTGGTTCATATACAAATAGGTAAAACAGAAGACCTGCATCATATCAACTGGGCGGAGGACATCTATTTTCTGGAAGTCAGCCTGAACGGCGAAATCATCGGCACCGTGCAACTGGTCAGCGTACCCTATGCATTGCACGCGGAGACCTCGGCTGACGCATTCAGCGGCGACTATGATGACCTTAGCAACAAGCCGGAAGGTGAGCAACCGGGCGATATCATGTACTGGGATGGAGCGGATTGGCTCGCGATCGCACCCGGACAACACGGTCAGCAACTCACGCTATGCAACGGCATCCCGGTGTGGGGGCCCTGCGATGACAACAACGGCGACCAGGTGGAAGACTACGATGGCAATGTGTATCAAACGATCGTGATTGGAGAGAAGGAGTGGTTTGCAGAAAACCTGCGATCTGAACATGACGCTGATGGACAACCAATAAGCGGCGCTTTCGCTCCAGATCAAAATGAATCTATGGTTGAACCATACGGAAAACTCTACACCTGGGAGGCAGCAATGAACGGAGAAGATTCAGACAACGCCAATCCTGGAACCGTGCAGGGTATTTGCCCCAACGGCTGGCGCATACCCAGCGATGCGGAAATGATGTACCTGGCCAATTACCTGGGGGGATTTTCAAATGCAGGGGAACATCTAAAAAGCACGAGAACGGTTCCCCAGGAACATCCCCGATGGAATAGCCCGAATTCAGGTGCCAATAACCAAAGCGGCTTTACAGGATACCCCGCAGGCAGGATCAATGCAGATGGCAGCTCGATCGGTTTGGGCACGGGCGGATATTTCTGGACCTCCACGGAAGACGATGCCGCCAACGCGTTTGGATACCTGCTTTTCTACAATCTTACCGGATTTTACAAGGACTCTGGCACAAAAGACTTTGCCTTCTCGATCAGGTGCGTCCGGGATGTCAACAGGTAACCATAATCTTTTGGGAGCAAAAACCTGCACACGCAGACAAAAAATGTTTCGTTTTGCAGAACTTATTTGTGGTTTCATTGTAAGTTCACGTTGGATTTTTATTGTAACCATGACTTGTTCAGGTTATTAAAATCCAGTACTTTTGATTGTCAGTAAGTTATTTTTATATCTACATTACTTGCATTCCTCTGCAGCATTTGCAAGCAGGCAGCAAGCAGATGGAAGCTGGTTGTTGAATAATATAACCACAAAAAAAACCACACATGCAACAAAACTACTCCCAACCCAACATCCTGCCAGCAAAGATCGTCGGGCAAACGTTTGCCCTCATCGCCATGCTCCTGATCACTGGCCTTGCCATGCTGCAAACTGAGCAGGTGCTTGCTGAGGCGCACATCTCATATGACACCACCCAGGACACACATCAAAATCAGCCATCAGCCGCTGGTTATGTCCACCCGGATCAGTCGCCGTTGCCAGGCAAGGATTCAAGAGACGAGCCCGCAGGGTCCACTTGTGAAAACCCCTATCACATTGATGTATTTCCGCTGGAGGATTTTGAAGGAAACACAGATATCATGGGAGACCATTATTCCAGCAGCTGGGTGGAACCGCCCACAGCCTATCTCAACGGTAACGACATGGTCTTTGCCTTCACGCTGGATGAAACAACCTATCTTAGCGGCGACATAAGTTCCAGCCAGACCTGGTTCGGATTGATCATTCTTGATGCCTGTCCGGACCCAAACAGCCCGCCACCGGTCCTTGAGCTGGCCGGAAGTGCCTCTGGTAACGAAGCCTCTTTCGAGAATCTCACGCTGGAGGCTGGCACCTATTTCGCCATCGTATCAAGCTTTCCTCCCCCACAAACCATTGATTTTACCTTAAACCTGCAAGCGGTGCCCGTGGCGCCGGATCCTGAATTTGTGATCACCCCGGCAGAAACAGCGTTTGATTTTGGTGAGGCAGGTATCGGAGCCTTACCGAAGACAACTGATTTTGTCATCACCAATACCGGCGGCGGTGAGCTCAAGATCACCGATATCCTGGTCAGTGGCGACGAAGTTTTCAGCCTCAACCTGGATGCCTTTGACTTTGGCGACGGATACCAGGACATCGGTCTGGGAGAAGAATATGCGTTCACCCTGCTTTTTGATCCGGATAGCGAAGGAGATTTTACGGGCACGCTCACGGTGCACTACGAAGAGACCGATGAAGCGGAAAGCCATATCGTCAGCATCTCAGGAGAAGGCGTTGATGTGCTGGTCAACACTTTCCCGCTGAACGAGATCTTTGCGGAAGAACAGTTCCCCCCACTGGGCTGGTCGGTGGTGAATGGCGCAGAAGGTGCCTATTGGCAACGAAGCGACATACTATCCTTTACCGGGGATTATGCTGCCGAAACTTACCAGGGCTTTGACTCCAACAACCTTGCGGACGAATGGCTCATATCTCCGCCGATCGATGGGGTTAATCTGCAGGAGGCATTATTCAGCTACTATGGCATCTCCAGCCAGGAGCCCGAAGGGAATAATGCGCGTATGCGTATCCTGATTCTCGAAAACATCTACGATCATGCCGACGACTTGCACGATAATGCCGAACTGCTGGAGGAGCACTATTTTAGTCAGTCATGGAACCTGTTTACCCTGGAGCTGGAAGACCTGCCGGAGCAGTTTTACCTGGCCTTCAACTACCTGGTTGAAGCGGTGGACGATGCGGACTTCAACTGGATCTTCGTGGATGACATCACCCTGAGCATGCCTGCAGCCCTGGAGGTCACCGTGACCGACCAGCACACCGGAGATCCACTGGAAGGGGCTTATGTGAATATTTATGATAGCGAAGGGCAAGGCGTCGTGACCGGTTATACCGATGCATACGGAGAAACAACGCTCACCCTGGATGCAGGAGAAACTTACAGCTATGTGGTCCGGGCTGGCGGTTACCTGCATGAAGAAGGTGATGTCCAAATGGCGGATGCCCATCAACATATCGGAGTGATGCTGCAAGACAGGATAATGGAGCCGCACGACCTCAGTGTGGAAACAGCAGACATGCAGGCTGGTGAGGCACTGTTTAGCTGGAATTACAGTGAACTCAGCACATTCCGCTACGACGACGGTACGGTAACCGGACAGCTTGGCTCTACCAACGCCACCTGGAATACGGTCATGGGCAGCGCGTTCAGAGATGACTCCAGGCTGGAGGCTGTATCCTGGTATCTCACCAGTGAAGGAGGGGATCACAGCCACATCAAGGTGTGGATCATTGGATTAGATGCAGCCGGACTGCCTGACCCGGACAACATCCTGTATGAAGCAGACAACATCCCCAACACCAACGACCAGTGGAACACCTATGCCCTCTCCCATCCTGTAGATGCAGCCAACGGATATCTTGTCGGACTCTCCTACCCGGGATTTCTTGGTCTGGCCACCGATACCGGCCAAGATGCATCCTGGCCATTTCAGCCAAATACACATTTCTTTGTCGGTGATATCCAGGCCGATGTGTTTACACCCATCGAGATGCTGGGTGATTTTGAGATGAACTTATTATTGCGCACGCACGGCTACCAGCATGAGGCACTGGACTGGAAAAACAAGCTGCCGTTTGCAGACGCAGAAGCTACTCACCTGAGTGCAGGGAAACGTCCTGAAAAGCCTGTCATGGCCGGCGAACCTGAATACAACACCAAAGAAAGAGTTTTTGCAGGCTACCGTATATTCCTCGATGATATGGAGCAGCCTGTGGCAGAAAACATCGCGGAAACCAGTTACCTGTTTGAATCCCTCGAAGAAGGTGATTATACAGCAGGTGTGCAGGCTGTTTACTCATCAGGTACATCTTACATACAAACGCTGGCTTTTGCCATTGAAGAAGGGGTTGCACCGGATTTCGACCTGAGCCTGTATGTCTCGCCCAATGGAGGCGGCCAGGTTAGTGGCGATGGCACCTACACCGCTGGTGAAATGGTACCGGTATCTGCCACCGCAGCAGACGGATTTGCGTTTGTGAACTGGACCTTCGAAGACGATACCGTGGCCAGTGATCAGGCAAGCTTTGATTTTGAAATGCCCGATGCAGATATTTCGTTATGGGCCAATTTTGATGAGGAGACCAGTATAGCAGATCATGCAGCCGCAAACCTGAACATATATCCTAACCCGGCAGGGGAAAACCTCCACATCGCTTCTGATACGCCCATTTTAAGGGTGGAAATCATCAACTTAAAAGGGAGCAGGGTGTGGCAAGAAGAAGTGCAAGCACAGAAACAGGTCACCATCCGTCCGGGATTAAGGCAAGGACAATACCTGGTTGTCGTAACCACCAGCGAAGGTACAAAAACAACAACCGTTCATTTTCAATAAATATGAATTTTCAATCAAAACAATCCACCATGTTTCGAATTACACTGCCCATTGCTTATTTTTTATGTTCCCTCCTTCTATTATTAACCGTTGCTGAAACCAGTGCGAGCTCAGAAGATGCCTGGCACGGCCAACAGCGAACTATTGACCAGCTACCCCACTTCGAAGACTTCAACGGGGTGGAGACCCCAAATCTTCCGGCAGGGTGGACGGCCATAGTCAAATCGGAAAATCCAAACGCATTCCTCGAGACTTCCACCATAGGAAACCCATTGAGCCCTCCCAATCATATCAGGGCCTTTAACTCTTCCGACCCGGAAGCCACGCTGCTTTTGATCACCCCTGAGATCATGCATGAGGTGGATGACATGCGCGTCAGGTTCCATGCCCATGTCAATTCCGGCGATAATAATGTCCTGGAAGTAGGAACCATCGATCTGGATGGTGATGAGGAATTTCAACTTGTGGAAAGCATCACGCTGACAAACAGCTATACGGATTACATGGTATCGTTTGACGAATATACCGGTGAAAACACGTACATCGCTTTTCAGGCGTTGCCCGATGCCAACTTTCGCAGTTTTTATATCGACAATGTGACCCTGGAAACTATTCCAACCGCGGGGGTGGCAGAAGTTACCCCGGCCAGCCATGACTTCGGCGCGAAACAGGTGAACATCACCTGGCCCCCGAAGGATTTTACCATCACCAATGTGGGTGTAGCCGACCTGACCATTGATCCGGCCGACATTGCGATTACAGAAGATGATGCCGCTGACTTCCTGCTGCACAACCTGGAAAGCACAATAACACTGGAACCTTTTGAGTCAACGACCGTTGGCGTTTCTTTCAACGCCCAAAGCCTCGGCGAAAAATCAGCCATCCTTGATGTTGACGGAACTGAAGTGCCCCTGAGCGGAGAGGCTTTTGATGCTACCATCACAGACTTTCCGCATTTTGAGGATTTTAATGATGCCAATATGCCCGACCTCCCTCATGGATGGACTGACCATGTGGAATCATTTAACGTGGCAGCAAGGATCGAAACGACAGACCTTGGTGATCCGGTATCGCCTCCGCAGCAACTCCGCTTCCTCAACATGAACGACCCGGACCCCTTGCTGCTATTCATCTCCCCTCCAATTGATGCAGACGCAAACCAGCTCCGCATCCGGTTTCATGCAAGGGCCTTGAGTGGCTCCGGAAATGCCGTTGAAGTGGGCACCTACAATCACGAGATCGAAGACGGCTTTACGCCTCTTGAGCTAATTACCATCACAACGACCCATACGGAATATGAAGTAGACCTTGACGACTACACGGGCAGTGATACCCATATTGCTTTTCGCGCGGTGCCTGAACAATCCGTTCGCCCGGTATATTTTGACAACCTGGAGATCGACCTCATCCCGGGCGAGGCCGTCATCGAAATAGACCCGGATAACCACGAATTTCCACCCACACATTATGGCGAGGAATCCACGTCGCAAAGCTTTATTATCAGCAATACCGGGGGCGGAAGCATCACCATAGGCCCTGATGATATCTCGCTGGGCGGTGACGACGCTGCACATTTCAGCCTGGAAAACATCAGTGAGCCCGTCACGCTGGAAACCAATGATACCGTGTCCGTCAGTGTAACCTTCACTCCCGGGACGCCCGGATTTATGGAAGCTACCCTGCAGGTGACCGATGCCGAAGCGCAGCTCAGTGGCCTTTCCTATGATCCAACCATTGTTGAATTACCTCACACTGAAGATTTCAATAGTGTAGATGCTCCTGAACTTCCGTTCGGGTGGTTTGCCTTTGTTGAATCCACGGCAGCCAATGCCGACGTGGAAACCTCCGAGCTGGGAGATCCCAACTCACCCCCAAACCACGTGCGCTTCAGGAACTTCCAGGACGAAAATGCTGAATTGATCCTGATCACGGCACCCATTGCCCACGACCTGTCGGAGCTGAGGCTGCGGTTTTATTCCAAAAGCAATATCGCCGGCGACCATACCATGGAGGTGGGTACATACAATGCCGATACGGAAGTTTTCACCATGCTCGAAGACTTTGACCTCACCGCGGAATATACCAGCTTCATCTTTGACATGCATGCATACGATGGCAATGATGACCGGATCGCATTCCGTGCAAACCAGGCACAGGCATACCGCTTCATTATGCTCGACGATGTGGTTATCGAAGAGATACCGGATCTGGCTGAAATCCTGGTCACTCCCGACGCGCACACCTTTGAGCCGATACAGATTGGTTTCACCTCAGCGCCTAAGGAGTTTACCATAGCCAACGATGGCGGCGGCACCTTATTCCTTAGCCCTGATGACATTGAGATCAGCGGCAATGATGCCGACGATTTTATCCTGGATAACCTGGATGATGATGTGGAGCTGGAAACAGGAGAAAGCACCACCATCCAGGTATCTTTCGCGCCGGAGGTCGCCGGACAGAAAGAAGCCACCCTCATTGTGGATGATGTGGAAGTCACCCTGGCAGGTGAAGCATACGATGCCACCATAACGGATTTCCCCTGGGAGGAAGATTTTTCCGGCATACCGGAAGACACCATTCCCTTCGGATGGATGCGTGATACCGATAACTGGCGTGTGGCCAACTGGGATCATGCCGGTGGCGAGATTCCGGAACTCGAGTTCTATTTTGTACCGGCACATTCCGGCCTCACCTATCTGAAATCACCCATTCTGAATACAAGCGACTTTGACCAGATGCTGCTTTCTTTAAGACACGCCATAAACAACTACCAGGATCCTGGTGACTATACCCTGCGTCTCGTGACAATCGCCGGTGAGGAAGAATACCTCATTGAAGAATGGATCGACCCGGACGACATGGAGGCAGAGCATCTTGAATTTGCCCTTACGGCAGAAGATCATGGCATCGGATCAGAAAACCTGCAACTCGCCTTTGTGTTTCATGGGGAATCCATGGATATCAACCGCTGGTCTATCGACGACATCATCCTCAGGGATATGCCGGATTTTTATGAGATCAGCTTTTTTGTTTTTGAGGATAGCCCGGAGGAGGCCCCCATTGAAGGTGCCATCATCAATATCGCAGGCATCCCGTCCTTTACCACGGATGAAACCGGTCAGGCAAGCATCGAACTGGAGCATGACACCTACGACGCAAACATCATTAAACCCGGATATGTGACCCAGGAAATCACTTTTACAGCGGATCAGGACAAAACCCTGGAGATTGCCATGCAGGACGTGATCATCACCCCTTCGGATCTGCACGTCACCACGGAAGGTCTTGATCCTGGACAAGCCTTGTTCTCCTGGGTGATGGAAGAGGTATGGTACGAATTCCGGTACGATGACGGAGAGGTTGATAACCAGCTTGGCTTTCAGGAGATATCCCTGGATCATCCCAGGAAAGAAGAAGTGCTTATGAACCGTGCTTTCAGCGGGTTCGACATCTACCTCGATGACATGAACACCCCATTTGCTGAACAGGTAAGTGAGCACGAATTCCTTTTTGAAGAACTGGATGAAGGGGAATATACGGCCGGTGTGCAGGCCATTTATACTACCGGCGAATCGGAAATGGCAACCATTGATTTCACCATCGATGATGGTTTTGTGATGCATTACACAGCCACTTTCGAGGTACAAAACCAGGCAGGTGAACCGCTTGAAAATGCTGTGATCAGTGTGAATGGCATCACAGGTGAACCGGGGGAATATGTGTTCGACGAAATGGAAGTTGGCACCTATGACTACGTGGTCAGTAAAGAAGGTTACCTGGATGCCACAGGACAGTTTGTGATCGCCGATGAGGATGTGACGGTTGAAGTGGTAATGGAAGCGGATGATGTGTCTGTTACAGATCCCGACACAGACCACATCGTGGTCTATCCCAATCCCGCCGCCGACAGGCTGACTATCGAAACCGGTGAAAACATAGAAAAGATTCGTATATTTAACCTCACCGG
>SLEW01000002.1 GCA_007124575.1 Bacteroidales bacterium
TAACGATCCGGATATTGCCGGAAGGCCATACCATGGAAAGCTCATTTTCTCCCAGTGATGAGGGAATAAGATATAATGTGCCGGTTTGCGGGTTATTTTTGTGCATAATGGCTCTTTTAATGAATGCTGCCCGGCTCTTCCAGCCAGGGTAGCCTGGCAAGATCCACATTGCCGCCAGACAGAATGATGGCCACGCGCTTGTTTCTGAAAGGCCCCGGATTATCAAATATGCAGGCCAGGGGAACAGCAGCACTTGGCTCCACTATGATCTTCATCCGCTCCCAGATGAGGTGCATGGCACAAATGATGCTTTCTTCACTGACGGTGAGAATGTCCTTAACGCCTTCCATGATAATGGGATAGGTTTTGCTGCCCAGCGAAGTACGCAGCCCGTCTGCTATAGTCTGTGGCTTCTCCGAGGGGATAAAGCGACCCTGGCGAAAGCTTTGATACGCATCATCGGCCTTTTCCGGCTCCGCTGCGTATACAAGAGTTTTTGGTGAGAAATATTTGGTGCTGAGGATGCTGCCACTTAGCAAGCCACCACCACCCACCGGTACCAGCAGGATGTCGGGCTCAGCAATGTCTTCATAAATTTCAGCTGCAGCAGAAGCCTGACCTGCAATGATACGGTAGTCGTTATATGGATGTACCTCCATGGCACCGGTCTCTTTGACTACCTTCTCCAGCGTGGCCTCACGGTCGGACAGGGTAGGGGCACAGAAACGAATTTTCCCGCCATAATTATTAACGGCAGAAACCTTAATCTTTGGTGCACTCTCCGGCATTACAATATGAGCAGTGATACCACGCATGCGGGCCGCGAGAGATAATGCCTGGGCATGGTTGCCCGATGAGTGCGTCGCTACACCCCGGAACAACTGGCTGTCAGACAGACCCATCACAGCATTACTGGCCCCCCTGAATTTAAAGGCCCCGCCCTTCTGGAAGTTCTCGCATTTGAAAAAAAGCCTGCTCCCGGTCATGCCGTCCAATGTGGAACAAGTCATCACAGGAGTCCGGTGGATATAAGGCCGAATTAACTTTCTCGCTTCCTTAATCTGTTGTTTGTCAGGCAATGTATCTTGACTAAATCCCATGATACGTTCGTGATGTCAGGATTGTTGGGAACGGATATTTTCCACGATCTTGTAACAGCTGGCATTAAGCATATCGTAAACATTTTTAAAACCGTCCCTTCCTCCATAATAAGGATCCGGTACTGGCCGGTTTTCTTCGGGATAAACCTCATTAAGTATTAGATCCACCTTACCAGCTTCTTCCTGATCAGCAGCGAGCGCAACAACGTCCTGGTAATTATTGCTGTCCATGACGTATATCTTATCGAAAATGTCGAAGTCGGACACCTCGAACTGCCTGGCCCTTTGCTTGGAAATATCGATACCGTGCTTGCTTGCTATTTCCTGTGAACGAAGATCCGGAGGTTCTCCCACATGATAGGCTGCTGTTCCTGCTGAATCAACTCGGACATCCAGCCCTGCTTCTTCCGCCCTTGCTCTCATGATGCCCTCCGCAAGAGGCGAACGGCATATATTCCCCAAACAAACCATCAGTATACGCATAGTAAAAATATATTTCGGTAAGTAGTCGTGGTAATTTTCTAGGTGACTTTGATGATGCTCTCAATTTCATCCACGTACCTTTTGAATCGCTTATCTGTATCCAGAAGGTTCCGGACTGTTTTGCAGGCATGCAATACGGTAGCGTGGTCCTTGTTGCCGCATTTATTGCCAATCACTGCCAGGGAAGATTTGGTGTAAAGCTTGGAAAAGTACATGGCCAGCTGCCTTACTTGTACGGTTTCCCTCTTGCGGCTCTTGGATTTAAGCTTATCCAGCGGGATGTCAAAATACTGACAAACGGTTTTTTGAATGTAATCGATGGTGACCTCCTGAGGTGCATGTTTGACAAACTTCTCTATTACCTGGGAAGCAAGCTTAAGATTGATGTCTTTCTTGTTCATGGATGATTGTGCCAAAATAGAAATCAACGCACCCTCCATCTCCCTGACATTGGTGTTGATCTTGCTGCTGATAAGCTCCAGCACTTCCTGGGGCATTTCAACTCCATCGTTGAGTATCTTCTTCTGAAGAATAGCCATTCGTGTTTCAAAATCGGGCACCTGCAAATCAGCCGATAGCCCCCACTTAAACCTGGACAGCAGGCGTGGTTCAATACCACTCATCTCAACAGGAGGCTGATCGCTGGTGATCACAATCTGTTTGCCGTTTTGATGGAGATAGTTAAAAAGATGAAAAAATACATCCTGCGTTTTAGGTTTCCCGGCAAGACAATGGATGTCATCCACAACCAAAACATCGATCATGTGGTAAAAATGAACAAAGTCGTTTTGGTTGTTATTGCGTATTGAGTCGATAAACTGGTTGGTAAATTGCTCTGCTGTTACATACAATACCGTCTTTTCAGGATAGTGGGTTTTTACCTCGATGCCAATGGCATGCGCCAGGTGTGTCTTTCCAAGACCATTGCCACTATATAAGAGTAATGGATTGAATGAGGTTTTCCCCGGGTTTTGCCCGACAGCCAGTCCGGCACTTCTGGCCAGCCGGTTACAGTCACCCTGGATGAAATTGTCAAAGTTGTAAGAGTCAATTAGCTGCGGATGAATGTTAAGTTTCTTAAGCCCGGGAATGACAAATGGATTGGGAACCGTCTTGGACTCCACAGAATCCTTGTTCAATTCAATGGGAATATTGATGGGCGGGTTCTTAAGAGCTTTCTTGTTCAGTGTGGGCGCATGAACAGTGAAGGGCTGGTTGTGCTGCCTGGATAAGGTATTGTCCATGATGATGCTGTATTCCAATCTGCCTTCCGGCCCCAATTCCTTTTTAATGGTCTTTTTGAGCAAATCAATATAGTGTTCCTCCAGCCATTCATAAAAAAACTGACTGGGAACCTGAAGAGTAAGAACATTTTCTTTCAGACGAACCGGCTTGATGGGCGCAAACCATGTTTTAAACGCACTTGGACTGATGTTGTCCTTGATGACAGTTAAACATTGCGACCATACCTTTTCGTAAATCTGATCCATTCGTTGTTTTGGTTTTGGTGGTATTCGTAAGCAAAAATCCTCGACTTTGAATATCAAGGGTTAAGAAATGGAGCTTGAGCGTGTTTGGTTATTAACAAAAATGACCCAAAAAAAGTTAATAAAAAAATGTTTCAGCTCTTGTTTTTGTCATATTTTTATTGTATTGGATTCGACTAAATTATTTTCACCATCACGGTCAAAGTATACTTCCAGACGTCCGGCATATGCTCCACCATATCCGGCCTGGGCAATAGTGACATTTTTACCGGCGCGGTTAGTTACTGTTGCCGGCGGGTCAAGCAAGTTATGCGTATGCCCGCCAATAATGACATGGGTAAGCGCAGTAGCTTCTGCTACCTTTATATCGCTCACTTTGCCATCCTCATAATCATATCCGAGATGCGAAAGACAAATGATAAGGTCGCATCCATAATCATTTTTTAATTTTTGCTCGGTTTCCCTGGCGATTTTAATAGGGTCGTGGTAAACGGTGCCTTCATAAAGATTGCGGCTAACCAGCCCTTCCAGCTCAATGCCCAGTCCATACAGGCCTATTTTCAGGCCGTTTCTTTCGATTACGTGATAATCTTTGACCTTGCCTGCTAATATGGTGGCGCTGAAATCATAATTGGCAGCCAGAAATGGAAAATCAGCATATGGCAGCACCTCCAGAAAACCGTCCATGCCATTATCAAACTCATGATTGCCAAAAGCTACGGCGTCATATCCCATCTTGCTCATCAGCTTCAGTTCGGGTTTGCCGCCATACATGTTAAAGTATGGAGTACCCTGAAATACGTCTCCCGCATCCAGCAGCAGCAGATTGGGATCTTTCTCCCGCTCCCGGTTGATCAGTGCTGCCCGGCGTGCGTAACCGCCCATTCCCGGATAATCAGGATCTCCTTCAGGATATGGATCCAGACGGCTGTGGGTATCATTGGTATGAATGATGGTAATTTTATTGAGTCCTGCATGGCGCAGGGAAAGTGCCGGCAGGCCTGCCAGAGCGGCGGCCCCGGCGACACCCAGGGTTTTCAGAAATCGTCTTCGGTTAAGTTTTTGCATAACTATTTAATGGTAATGCGTCCGTCAAGTTCACTGCCTATGGGTTCTCCCTGTTCATCTTTCTCAATGCAATATGCGATAATCGCATCCCTGATTCTTTTTCCCAGCATCTCTTCATCCTCCGGGTCGAGAAAAAACCACATGTCATCACCACCACCGGCCAGGTAATCCGAAGTCAGAATTTTGTAGTGGCGACTGTCATCGAAGGGCTCCCCCTGTATGTATACTTCTTCTACTTCACGATCTCGCACGGTCAGTTCAATACCGCTAACCGGCATGCCTCTTTCAGCCGCGGCCAGGTATTCAAATGCCTCCCAGGTTTTTTCAGGAGTGAGGGTGAGTACGATCATCTCATTTTCAAATGGCATCAGCTCAAAGATGTTAGCCCTTGTAACAGGACCTTCAGGCAAGGGTGCACGCAAACCACCATAGTTCAAAAGAGTAAAATCAATAGGTTTCTCATCGTCGGGCATATAAAGATCACGTCCCTTCTTCATGATCAGATCTGCTACGAAGTTGTTAAGAAGCCCTTCAGGCGTCCCACGCTCCATGCGATGTTTTGAATGCGCCAGGACAACCTCCATCTCCGCCTCCATACTTTCCCTGTATATAGAGATGATCGAATCAACAGCATGGTCCTTCTCCGGAACATGTTCGCTGTCTATCGGAATGAGTTCACCTTCAACGTGAACAAGAGCCTCCGGCTGCCCGCATGATGCAAAAAATAAGAGTAAAAAAAAGCCTGTACCGATTAAGGAATTTCGGTTCCTGAACATGCTATTACTACGTTTAGTGGAAACAATAAGTAGCAATATTAAGACTTATTCTTCAAAAAAACAACAGACCGGAAAAGAAAAAATTTAATTATAAAAAGTCTCTTTAAACAAAGGTTTAGCAATCAGCGTGTACGCAAAAATTTTATGGTAACATCCCTGAGTAAATTAATTTGTTCCACCACCCTGTCTGCTTCTTTTTGTCTTACGGAAAAATCAATGCGGCACGACATGCCAAAGTCATGTGCTGATTGTGGCAGATCAAACTCTTTCATGATGCGCATTACATCGTTCATTGCAGGATATTCAAAGTACACACTGTAATAATCCCGTATGGTTTTGGTTACTATCTTATTGTTTTCAATAGCTTCCCTGGCGGCACCCTTGTAAGCATTGATCAGGCCCCTCACGCCCAGTTTGGTACCACCAAAATACCTGATTACCACAATGAGTGCATGGCATAATTCATATGACCGGAGTTGTCCCCAGATGGGTTTTCCTGCTGTTCCGGAAGGCTCTCCGTCATCATTGAACTTATGTTGTTCCTGGTTATAGCCCAACACCCAGGCATAACAGTGGTGACGGGCATCATGATAGGATTTTTTGACTTCATCAAGTATCTCTTTGATCTGATCTTCATCCTGCACAGGGAACGCCAGGGCAATAAATTTGCTGCCTTTATCCTTAAATAAACCCGTGGATTTTTTGGTTATTGTTTTGTACGTGTCTGATTGATTATTTCCCATACTTTTATGCTGCACCGGGATTTGTAAAACTATAGAAACACTCATTTCCAATGATAGTATATGACATGTTGCCAGGCTCATACAATACGGGTGCAGGCACCCCTTTGCCAAAAAAATGTGCCCCTGTAAAGATTCTGGCTTCATCCCACAGGTTCTTATCTATGAGGCTTTGGAGAAGATGGCGGCCACCTTCAACGATCATCGACTGGTGATTTCCACGGTAGAGCCTGGCCATCAGCTGATCAAGCAATAAATCGTCGAACAGGATCTTCCAGTATTGTGTGCTGCCAGCGGTTTTCTCAATCTTTTCGTTGACAATGATGGTTGGCTGGCTGTTGTCCAGCAAGTTGAGATTCGCCGGGAGTGCGAGCTCCTGGTCAAGCACAATACGCAACGGATTTTCACCATGCCAGTCGCGAACATTCAGATGGGGGTTGTCTTTCATCGCAGTCTGGGTGCCTACCATGATAACCGGCTCCTGCGTGCGCCATTTGTGCACCAGCATGCGCAACTTTTCGCTGGTGATCCATGTTGGCCTCTTCACTGCGCCGGGCACCCGTTCAGCATCAATAAAACCATCAGCCGTTTGTGCCCATTTAAGGATAATGTAGGGTCGCTTCTTTTCGTGAAAGGTAAAAAATCGCTTATTGAGGTCCCTGCATGCATCCTTCATCACGCCTACCACCACTTCACAGCCACGGGATCTCAAACGCGCAATACCCTTACCCGCTACCGCATCGAAAGGATCTGCTGTACCAATAACTACCCTGGGAATCTTATTCTCCAGGATCAGATCCGTACAGGGGGGTGTCTTACCATGATGACAGCAGGGTTCCAGGCTAACATATAAAGTGGATTCCCGCAACCTCCATATATCTTTCACTGACTGTATTGCGTGTACCTCAGCGTGTGCTTCCCCGTAACGGTGGTGGTAACCTTCGCCCACAATCCTTTTGTTGTGTACTACTACCGCACCCACCATAGGGTTAGGCGACACTTTGCCTAATCCCCCGCGGGCCAGATCCACGCATCGCTGCATGTATAACTCATCTATACTCATGTGTCACACCTGTTTTGCAATTAAATAAAAACCACGAATGCCAATCCTAAATATACTTCAAACTAACCTCTTTGAGAAATTTCTCTTCCAGCATTCGTGCGATTTTTTTCATCACCGACCGTCTGATCTCCAGTTCCACTGGCAGGTTGGGGTCCTGATGTGCCACATTGACGGCCGTTCCTGCCACAAGATGTATGGCATCACTTTCCAGGATCTGCTTTACGATAAGGTCTGCCGGGCCCTTTCCCAGCTCTGTACGGGGGCTGTATTTATCAAGGATTTCGGCAGTTTTGCTAAGGGTAAGAATGCCTTCGGTTACCAGATCCACCCCGGGCATGAAAGAAACAGGCGGAAGGTCGGGATCATCAAGTTCGAGGGTGTCTTCAATGGGAATATTCAGCTCACGGCTCACGATATCTGCGGTTGTGCCACCACTAAGGATTTTATTTCCTTTAAAGTTTTTCACCAGTTCAGCAAGTTCCTTATCCTTTTTCTTCTCAAAGGGTGGGCCACTGCAAAGAAGAAGATGTCGGGGTTCACGAAAATAGATAACAGCAGCACTTGTATCATCCTTGGCCTGGTAGCCATCGTTGGAATGCGCTTTGTTCACCACCAATGCAGCCAGCTTTCCGGCAGCAATGCCGGGCTTGTCTTTTACCAGAGACAGAACATGTTCGCGCACGTTCTCATATCCCCAGCCAAGAAGGTATTTCCCCTTGCCAAGCCCTGACTGGGTGATGCCATCTGTCATCAAAAGGATACGATCCTCTTTTTGTGCTTTGAACGTGCATGCCCTCAGCTCCTTTTGCGATTTGTCATCGGCTTCAAGCGTAATATACTGCCATTCAGGATCTAAAACATCTTCTTTGCGCAATACCAGGGCATCGGGATTATCGTAGTTCAGAATGGTACACTGGCCCTCCTTGTCAATGTCCACAATGGTAAAGGTCGCATAACTGATCCTTCTTTCACTGCAAACCGGAAGGGTGTTCATGATGATGTCGGCGATCTTGTGGGCATCCTTATGTTCTTTGGTGAAATTCAGTGCCATGGTGGCAGTAAGCGTGGCAAGCAAATTCGCTTTCACACCGTGTCCCATGCCATCGGAAAGCACTACCACCGTCCGGCCTTCCTCCCTGACCTTCTCCGATAAAAACATATCTCCGCATATACGCTCTCCCAGATGATTGCGCTGCGATGACCCCACTTCTATATAAAAACTATCTTCCATACCGGTAGCTTACCTGCGATAGATTAATCCTTGCCTGTTTTCCTGTACGTTTCAATGATGCTGTTGAGCATCTTTTCCGTGGTGCTGGCGCCTTCACCCAGAGAAAAGGCGATCTTCTGAACCATTTTCAGGTTCTCATCAATGACCTCGCTAACCCTG
This sequence comes from Bacteroidales bacterium, assembly GCA_007124575.1. Classification (GTDB taxonomy): domain Bacteria; phylum Bacteroidota; class Bacteroidia; order Bacteroidales; family UBA7960; genus PUPG01. The sequence continues at coordinate 8,108 of SLEW01000002.1, forward strand.
TTAATGATCTCTTCCTGCCGAACTTCCGCCACATACATGTCACGGAACACACCCCCCACGATTTTGTTGGGTTTCAGCGAATAAATACTTACGTTAAGCAGCCTGTCGTCATGCTGAACATCTTTGCCTATGATGTTCTCATCGTTTTCAAGCACGTAGGTAAAAAGATTGTAGAGGTTATAGGGCAGTAATGTTTTCAAGTCAGCTCCGGCAAGTCCGGGTATCACCTCGTTGATCATTTCGGCATCTTCGCCCAGTACCCGGATGAAACTTTCATTGGATTCAATTACCTTGAGCTTGTCGTCAACAATCACAGCTGCTGATGGCAGGTTTTTCAGCAGGGCAGAGGTTGTATCCGTACGTTGTTTGAGTTTCTGATTCTCTTCAAGAAGGGATTTTTCCTTGTCAATGAGGCTTTCCTGCTGTTGTTTTAATTTGTCATTATTGTTTTTAAGCGTCTTGATGTAATCTTGTTTGTTTTTGATCGAATAATTAAGGCACATTTCAGGCTTTGAAAGGCCCTGGCTGATGCTGGCTGCGAAATCCTGGCAGCTCCTGAAGCCGCAGGCGTTGCATGCAGCACTCTCTTCCAGTCGCTTACCCAGGCTTTTAAGTATCTCTTCCAGTTGCTCATTGTTGGGTTGGGGCAAACGCTGATCGTCGCGTTCAAAACCCCGGCCAAGATCTATCTCAAGATGTTTGGCCATGTCTTTTTCCCACTGCTTTTTGTCAAAATCCCTGAGACGTTTATGAACGTAATCCACCACCATGGTACGTCGCAAATATTTGTTGGACTGGTCGGTAGTTCCCGGCCCCATAAGACAGCCCGAGTGATAAAAGATGTTGAAATGTTTTTTCAGTGATTCGGTGTGGTCGTTGAATTCGTCCACGGCATCCATCATGTTCATCTTTTCTTCAACGGTGATCACCTTGCCGTCAAGCAAAGAATCATCCACCTTCGACGCTTCCACTATGCCTTTGCTGATAGGATACAGTGAACCGTGGTAGCCGATGGGTGCATCAAAGTCTGAATACTCAACCTTGGATTCCTTGATCTTAAATCTGTTGAAAAGGTCGCGCAGCTCTTTAAATGTCAGCACCCTGTCCACATATCCGTCTCCTTCATGCGCGCGTGCCTCATGTTTGGCCGATAAGCACGGGCCGATGAAAACTACTTTGAGGTCTTTGCCATAGTTTTTGCGCACGGTTTTGGCCGCCGCAGTCATGGGCGTCACAATAGGGGCAAGGTTATCCGTAAGCTCCGGAGCAAACTTTTCCACATAGGAAACAAGGCTGGGACAGTTGGCCATCAAATAATACTTGCCCTTGAAATTTGTCAGTAAATCATGGTATTTTCTGGCCACCAGGTCCACGCCAAAGGAAACCTCGTTCACATAGTCGAAACCTAGTTTACGGATCATTTCCACAAACTTGCGGTAATCTGTGATATCAGGAAATTCACCGCTAATGGTGGGGTCTACGATGGCAGCTGTCTTGTTATCTGACTCCAGAAGCTCAACAGTCTCCTCCAGTTCACTAATATGACTTACTGCATCGGCAGCACAAACATAGAGGCAGCTTCCGCATCCGATACACCGGCTGTGATTGACAACCGGCATGCCATCTTTGCTTCGGGTTGTTATGGCCTTTACCGGACAGGCCCTGATGCATGCATAAGATTGCGTACATCGCTTATGGTCTATTTCTATGATTTTCATACCCTGCGATTGCGATTATACTCTGTTGATTGTCCGGCGGAACCGGTTTTTCAAATCGATGACAAAAGGCAGACAGCAAAATGAAGGGCGCTGATTTCTTATCGGCCTTTAAGAACCGGAAAAATACGCGTCCAGAAGGTCTGTGACCTTATCAGGCGTTACCTGCGTATGTTTCTGATAATTAAGTAAGAGCACGGGGCCCTTTTCGCACTCCCCAAAACAATGTGAGCCCCTGAAAAGAACTATATCTTCAAGCCCACGCTCTTTCAGGTATTTTTTTATAATTCCGAGGGCCTGCTTGTTACCCCTGGAAAAGCAACTGCTTCCCATGCAAATGACGATCTCTGAATGCTCTTGTCCCATAAAAGATATTATTCCGATCAATAAATACAAAATTACGGAAAGCTTTCTGAAAAACCAGTTAATTCCTTCACATCTTATATACAAGAGTTTATTTAAGAATTAATCTAAATAACATTAATGCCGCCTTTTTTTCGTTTTATGCCCCTTTGTTATGTCAAAACTATTTTTTTCTTTATCTTTGTTGCTAGGGTTAGGTGTATTGCAAACATTTGACATACAGCACTTTAGTTTTGTTATAAGAAATTGTTTTATATTGTGAACAAAATATCAACACGATAGGCCAATGACAGTTGAGCTGGAACATATTTTTAAAGTTTATCCCAACAGCAAGCGTGAAGACCTCATTCCCATGCTTCAGGCTATCCAGGATGAGCAGGGTTATCTTACGGAGGAGGTGATCCATGAAGTGGGCAAGTACTTGGATATCAGTGTGAATAAGATCTATGGGGTAGCCACTTTTTATGATAACTTTCGCTTTGGCCCTGTTGGCAGGTATCATTTTCGCCTTTGTCACGGTACCGCATGCCATGTGGCCGGTGCATCAACACTTCAGAAAGAGTTGCAGAAGTTACTGAAGATCAATGCAGGTGAGACCGATAAAAATGGATTATTCAGCCTTGAGGTTGTTAGTTGCATAGGCGCTTGCGGACTGGCACCTCTGATTGAGGTCAATGAGGAGTATTATACAAATATTACCCTTGAGTCGTTAAAAGCCCTGGTGGACAAGATCAGGGAAAAAGAAAATGATGTCTTATGAGCCTGGATGCGAAACTTGAGAATCGTCAGTTTTTGATCAACAAAGTCTTGCTGGACCCCAGACGCGATGAAGATGCTGGCGTACGCAAGTCATTGTCATACATATCGGGGGAGCGGGTACACAAAGCCTTGATCTATGTCGGCATGGCAACTTGTGGCAAGGTAGCCGGAGCAAAAAAAACCTTTCTGGCCATTCAAAACTATCTCCAGGATCATGATATTGATGTTACGCTTGTAGAAGGTGGATGTGTAGGGTTTTGCAGGGAAGAACCTCTTGTGGATGTGCAGCTTCCCGGAAAGGCGCGCATATCCTTCGGAAATGTTACTTCGGATAAGGTACAGCCCCTCCTGGATGATATACTCAACAACAACCTGCCTGAGCAGAAACCCCTGGGCCAGTATCAGAATCCAATTCTTCAGCAATGGGATGGTGTGCCTTTCATGGAGGAGCATGTCTTTTTTGCCGGACAGCAAAGGTTGCTGATGGACAATTGCGGAATAATTGATCCGGTTTCTATCGAGAGCTACATTGCTAAAGGCGGTTACTGGTCCTTTACCGATACCATTTCCACAAAAACACCCGCCCAGGTTTGTGACATTATCGATAAAAGTGGCCTCGCCGGAAGGGGAGGAGGAGGCTACTCTGCAGGAAAAAAGTGGAACGCTGCCCTAAGCACGGTAAGTGACAACAAATACCTGGTATGCAATGCCGTTGAGAGCGATCCCGGCAGCTATATGAACCGGGCTATCATAGAAAGCAATCCGCACAGGCTTATCGAAGCTGTGCTCATTGCAGCTTATGCCATAGGCGCAGGTAAAGCCTATATCTTTATCCGGGAAGAATTCAGCCTCGCTATCAGCAGATTGGAAAAAGCCATCAGCCAGGCCCGTGAAATGGGCATTATAGGGCATCATATCTTTGAATCCGGGGTAAACATTGATGTAGCTGTAAAAAAAGGAGCCCGTGCGTTTGTATGTGGTGAAGAGACGGCACTGATCAACAGCTTAGAGGGTAAACGTGCCATGCCCTCTTCAAAGCCTCCTTACCCGGCCGAAAAGGGCCTTTGGGATCATCCTACCATTGTTAATAATGTGGAAACCCTTTTTAATGTGCCCCTGATCCTGAAAAATGGCAGCGAATGGTTTCATGATACAGGCACAAAAAGAAGCAAAGGCACCAAAATATTTACACTTTCAGGCAAACTGAAGAACTATGGCACTGTAGAAGTACCTATGGGTATGACTTTTCGCGATATCTTAAACGATATTGGAGGAGGCATGGCCGGCGAAAAAGACTTCAAGGCCATCGTGCTCGGAATCAACAGCGGAAGCTATATCACCGAAGAAACGCTTGACATCAAAGTAGACTTCGATGAATTAAAAAGCATAGGTGGCGCTCTGGGAAGCGGAGCCTTTGTAGTGCTTGACTCCGGAGTGTGTATGGTGGACATGGCCAAATACTTCACAGCCTTTTTTAAAAACGAAAGCTGCGGAAAATGTATTCCATGTCGCGAAGGTACCGCACGGATGCTGGAAGTAATGGAAAACGTCACCCGAAGACCAAGTGACAATCAGTCCTTCCAGACACTGGAAAGATTTAAGGGCGTGATGCAGCTAAAAAACCTTGCCGGGGTTATCAGCGAAACATCACTTTGCTCACTGGGGAAATCATCACCCTACGCCATTCTCAACACACTGAAACATTTTAAGAAAGAATTTGATGCACATATCTTTGAAAGGAAATGTGCAGCAAATATATGCACCGACCTTAGGATATATCATATCGATGTGGATGCGTGCACAGGATGCACCGCCTGTTTTAAAAAATGCCCGGTCGATGCCATCATAGGCTCGCCCCGCTATCCACACTTTATCGTACAGGACAAATGCATCGGATGCGGTACCTGCTTTGACGTGTGTAAGTTTAATGCGGTGCTTATCAAATAACCAGAGCTAAGCCATGGAATGCAAGATAGAAGTTAACCATAAAACTTTAAAAGTACAGGAGGGTGAAAGCCTGTTGTCTGCTTTGCGTCAGCACGGATTTAAAATACCCACCATGTGCCACATGAATCGTTTCTCTCCTACTGGTGCATGTCGGCTGTGTGTGGTGGAAGTGGAGGGTAAAAGTGACCTGATAACCTCTTGTTCCTTCCCTGTAGAGGCTGGCATGAAGGTACAAACAAACTCACAGCGCGTTATCAAAGCCAGGAAGTCATTGGTGGAATTGCTGCTGTCTGACCACCCGGATGATTGTCTTTATTGCCAGCGTAACGGCCATTGTGAGTTGCAATGGCTTGCAGCGGAAATGAACGTAAAAGAACGAAAGTATTTCGCAGGAAAACAAAAAGATAACCCCGACTATTCCAGTACGTCAGTAGCAAGAGACCCTGCCAAATGTGTACTCTGCAGCAGGTGTGTTCGTATATGTGAAGAGGTGCAGCGTGTTACCGCCATCGATTTCATTTCGCGGGGAACAAGAACAAAAGTCAACAGCGCCTTTCATAAAGGGTTGAATGTCTCTTCATGCATCCATTGCGGTCAATGCATCCAGGTTTGTCCTACCGCTGCGCTGACAGACATTTCACATCTTGAAAAAGTAAATGCCGCACTGGGCAATAAGAAAAAACAGGTGATGTTTGTTATCAGTCCTGCGGCAATAGTCAGCGTCACAGAACTTATACAATCCAAATCAAAAAACAAAGTCAGGGCCAGGCTGACTGCTGCCCTGAAAAGACTCGGGGCCAGCAAGGTGTTTGATAGCGGTACAGCTGCAGACATTCATGTGATGGAAGAGGCACGGCAACTTGCAGAATTAATCAGAAGCAAAGACAAAAAAGATCTGCCTCTTATTTCATCCTGTTGCCCCTCATGGATACGTTATGCCGAAGGTTTCAAGCCACAGCTAACCCAGCACATAGCAAAAGTAAAATCGCCCGGACACATCGCAGGCAGCCTTATAAAGCTCAATTATGCCCGTGAGCATGACGTAGCCATGGAAGACATCTATACAGTATCAGTAACACCATGCGTTGCCAAAAAATATGAAGCAAGCTGGGAGGAAAATACACATAAGGGGGTATCGGAAGTAGATGCAGTGCTGACCGTTCGCGAATTATTCCTCCTGTTGCGCAGCTTTGGGCTCAACCTGGAACAGATTGAAGAGGAAGAGATGGATGCGCCTTATAACCATTCATCAGCAGCTGCCATAAAACTTGGCTATTCGGGTGGGAAAGCTGAATCGGTGGCACAGGAATTGTTTAACATAATGGGCGGAAGCAAGAAAGAAGCCTTCCGGTTCATGCAGCCTAAAAGTATTACCAGCAAGAGAGAAACAAAGGTCAAAATAGGAAAAACGCAGGTAGGCTTTGCCTGGGTAAGCAGCATTGCCGAGGCGGAAGACTACCTTAATGAACTTGGGGAGTCAAAGCGGGATGATATCCATTACATTGAGGTAATGGCATGCCTCGGGGGTTGTGCCGGAGGAGGTGGTCAGCCTATCAGCCGGGGTTTTGAACAGCCAAAGGCAAGAAAAAAGATCTCCGTCGAAATGGAGAAAAAGGCAGCATGGCAAAAAGCCTCCGGGAACACCATGGCGGCCGACCTGTTTGAACGTTTTTCTTTCAGACAAAATGAAATCTGGGAAGACCCATTTTGAAAGACAAGGAATTTTACATTATGACAGAAGACAAGACCAGAGAGATTATATATACGGTTAAAGACCGCTGCAAGGTATGCTATACATGTGTCAGGGAATGCCCTGCCAAGGCCATAAAAATCATCAACGGCCAGGCAGAGATCATTTCCAGCAGATGTATCGCTTGCGGGAATTGCATACGGGTGTGCAGCCGCGACGCCAAGATGTTTGTCTTTTCAATAGACAAGGTGAAGACCTTGCTGCACAGCCATCAAAAAGTGGCTGCCATCGTTGCACCTTCCATTGCCGGTGAGTTTACTGACATTAAAGACTACCGTCACTTTGTGGGAATGATAAAGGCCCTTGGTTTCGACTATGTGAACGAAGTGGCTTTTGGTGCTGAACTTATCGCAAGCAAATACAAAGAACTCCTGGAATCCAAACCCGGAAGACCCCTCATATCTACAAGCTGCCCCTCTATCGTAAGCTATGTGGAAAAACACCACCCTCAGATTATTGATTCCCTGGTTCCCGTGGTATCGCCAATGGTAGCCACAGCAAAAGTACTGAAGGAAAAACATGGCGACGATCTGCGTATTGTGTTTATAGGGCCCTGTATTGCCAAAAAAGTGGAAGCTGAAGATAAGCAGTTTCAGGGTCTTATTGATGAGGTCATTTCTTTCCTGGAGTTGCGCAGAATGTTTGAAGAGAAAAAGCTTACCGAAGAGAATGCTGAACCCCATGAATTTGACCCACCAGTGGCCGGTAAGGGTGCTATATTCCCTATAAGCGGGGGCATGTTGCAAACTGTAGACCTGGAAGAAGATTTTGTCAAAGGTGACATTATTGTGGCCGAAGGCCGGCACGACATCATCGAAGTACTGCGTGAATTTGAAGAAGGCTACCTGGAAGCCAAAATGTTTGACCTCCTGCTTTGTAATGGCTGCATCAACGGCCCGGGTATGAGCCATAACCGGCAGTTCTTTTATAAAAGAAAGAACATATCCAACTTTGCAAAAAGAAGAAAAGATCTCATAGATCAGGATATGTGGCAGAAAGACCTGGAAACCTATCTGCAGCTAGAAATGAACAGAACATTTCAAGCCGATGATCAGCGATTTACCGATCCACCTAATGAAGAAGAAATCCGTGAGGTGTTAAAACGTTTTGGGAAAAAAGAGCCAGAAGATGAGTTGAATTGCGGGGCATGTGGTTATGATACCTGTTATGAACATGCTGTAGCCATCCTGCAAGGGTTAGCAGAATCAGAAATGTGCCTGCCTTATACCATAGACAAGCTGCATGAATATATCACGGAGCTGGATAAATCGAACCAAAAGCTGGCCTCTACGCAGGATGCTCTCAAGCAAAGCGAAAAGCTTGCATCCATGGGGCAACTGGCCGCAGGCATCGCACATGAAGTAAATAATCCGCTGGGGGTGGTGATCATGTATAGCCATATCCTGCTGGATGAGATGGATCCTTCATCACCGCTGTATCGCGACCTGAAAATGATCGTAGAGCAAGCCGACAGGTGTAAAAAAATCGTAGGCGGACTGCTCAACTTTGCCCGGAAGAGCAAGGTAAAGATTGATAAAGTAGACGTGAAAAAACTTATTAATGCCGGCCTGAAAACATTCGTGCTGCCCGAAAACGTGCATCTTGATATACGTATCAATACCCGCAACCCAGGCCTGGAATGTGACCATGACCAGATGGTGCAGGTCTTTTCCAATTTGTTTAAAAACGCAGTGGATGCCATGCCCGATGGCGGCAAGCTTAGTATCGTGGTAAGCGAAGAAGCGGGAAAAGACGGCCTGGCGATCAGTATAAGCGACTCTGGCACAGGAATTTCCAAAGAAAACCAGGAGAAAATGTTCGAACCCTTCTTTACGACAAAAGAAACAGGGCAGGGTACAGGCCTGGGACTTCCTATCATTTACGGCATCATCAAAATGCACAGCGGAAATATTAAAGTTGATTCAAATGACGATCCCGGGAAAGGTGCTACGGGAACCACTTTTTACTTAAGCCTGCCCCGTAAGACTCCTGACAAGCATAAAACAACAAGCGAAGAAAAGCAGATTGGTTAAACAATAAAACACCATATATTATGCTGAAAAAAGAAAAAAAAACCATCCTGATTGTCGATGACGATGTCGACTATCTTTTTCAGATGAAAGAAGGAATTAAGGACATGGGTTTTGAAGTGATCACTGCCGGGACGCAAAAGGAGGCAGAAGACATCATAGAACGTACCCGTCCCGACCTCGCTATCCTTGATCTGATGATGGAAAACCAGGATACCGGTTTCATCCTGGGGCATAGGATTAAAAACACCTATCCGGATGTGCCTGTGATTATCGTGTCGGCCGTCACCGCGGAAACAGGAATGCTTTTCGATGTGACCACGGAAGAGGATCGCGACTGGATCAAGGCTGAGCTTTTCCTTGATAAGGGCATCAGGATGGATCAGTTGCATAAGGAGATCAAGAAGCTTCTAAAAATATAATCCGATGGAAAATCTTAAGCTTTTGGTTGTTGATGATGAGCCTGGTATTCGCAGCGGGGTGAGTCGCATCCTTGAAAATTATACAGTAAGCTTTCCTTTTATGGATGAAGATTATGGCTTTACTGTGGATGTAGCGGAAACAGGCGAAGAGGCGCTTGAGATCATCAAAAGCAAACCACTCGACATTATCCTGCTCGACAACAAGCTTCCTGGTATCCAGGGAGTGGAAGTGCTTGAATATATAAATCAGCAAAACATCGACGTGGTGGTGGTGATGATCACTTCGTATGCCTCTCTTGAACTCGCAGTGAAAGCTACCCGGCAGGGAGCCTACGATTTTGTACCCAAGCCATTCACACCAAAAGAGCTGCGTGCATCCGTGGAAACGATCACAAAACAGCTGTTCCTTCGCAGGATGACCCAGAAACTTAACACGGAAGGTCGCCAGGTGCGGTTTCAGTTTCTTTCTGTGCTTTCACATGAACTGAAGTCCCCGCTCAATGCGGTAGAAGGTTATCTTAAAATGATGCAGGACAAAAAATATGGCGAGCAGATCACCGAATACATGGAAATGATAGACCGTTCGCTGCACAGAGTAAAGGGCATGCGGAATCTTATAATGGATATGCTTGACTTTACCAAAATTGAAAGTGGCAAAAAACAGCGGAAAATCAAACCTTTGGATCTGTGTGACATTAGCCAGCAGTGCGTTGAGGCATTTCAGCCTCTTGCTATTCAAAAAGACGTGGACATTTATATCAATTGTAGTGAAAAGATCACCCTGGAAGCTGACAAGCAGGAAATTGAGATTATATGCAATAACCTGATATCCAATGCAATAAAATACAACAAAAATGGCGGCAGGGTGGATGTCAACCTCAATAAGGAAGAAGACAAGGTAATCCTAAGTGTAGAAGATACAGGCATAGGCATGGAGCCTGAAGACACCAAAACTCTTTTCGAAGATTTTGTCAGGATTAAAAGCGAACAGACAAAGGATATCACGGGTAGTGGACTTGGCCTGTCGATTGTGAAGAAGATTCTGGATATGTATGATGCCAGTATCTCCATTGACAGTGAGCCTGGTAAGGGCAGCTGCTTTACCGTGGTATTCAATAACCAGGCATGATTCAAAAAAATAATCAATAACAAGCATACAGGCAGAAAAATGGGCAAAAACAAACCACAGGCGTTGCCGGGTAAAACGGTGGAAAGACTCAGCCAATACAGGCGGATACTATATAACAGCATCCGTGAGGGCAAAACCAACATTTACTCCCATGAGCTGGCCAAAATGATGAACCTCACTCCTGTGCAGGTGCGCAGGGATTTAATGCTTATAGGTTATTCCGGAAGCCAGAGCAAAGGGTATGTTGTTAAAGACCTGGTGACCCTGATAGGCAAAATCATCGACAGCGACAAAGGCCAAAGGATCATTGTGGTAGGGATGGGTAATCTGGGAAGGGCAATCACCAGCTATTTCAGCGGAAAGCGTGAAAAACTCTCTATTGCGGCCGCATTCGACAACGATTTGCAGAAAACAGACCGCATCGTGGCCGGGATCCCTTGCTATCATATCAACCAGATAAAGGAATATGTAGAAAAAGAGGGTATCAGTATTGCCGTGCTGACCGTATCTCCCGAAGCCACCCATGATGTATCCAAAAAACTGCTGGAAGCAGGCATCAAAGGGATTTTAAACTACACCTCTGTACCGCTTACCGTGCCGGAAGATGTTCACCTGGAAGAATATGATATTGTTACATCACTCGAAAAACTAGCTTATCTTGTAAAATGAAGGTATATTATCATACCGCAGAAGCGGCAGGAAAGATAAAGAATGCAGTTGTTACCACAGGCTCCTTTGATGGTGTGCACGTAGGACATAAGTTGATAATAGACAGGCTTAATGAGATCGCTGATGACATCGGGGGCGAATCCGTGCTTATCACTTTTTATCCGCATCCGCGGAAAGTACTGTATCCCGATCAGCAAAGCCTGAAAATGATTAACTCGCAGGAAGAAAAAATCGAGCTCCTTCGCAAGGCAGGCCTTAAAAACCTCATCATCATCCCCTTTTCTCTTGAATTTTCAAAGACAACTTCAAGAGATTTTGTAGTCAACATGCTCGTCGGCCATCTGGAGGCCCGTGTCATTGTCGTAGGACATAACCATCACTTTGGCTATGCCAGAAAGGGTGACTATACATACCTGCATCGCCTAAGCCGCGATGTGGGGTTTGGCGTGGAAGAAATCCCCCTGCAAATGATAGAAAATGAAACCGTTAGTTCTACGAAGATCAGGAAGGCACTGCAGGAAGGTTACATACAAAGAGCCAACGCTTACCTGGATCACCAATACATCATCAAAGGAAAACTTTATGATGGTCCTGTCTATTCCGGTATCAGCTCCCAACCCATGACAGGTATTGAAATTACTGCTGACGAGAAGCTTATCCCCCCACCTGGCATATATGCCACCAACCTGTTTTTGGAAGGCGAGTGGCTGAAAACCATGACATACATCTCCTATGTAGGTAACGGACAGCCCAGGGTGGAAAGCATGTTTATTTACGATGATGTGCGCGTCACAAACAAATCCGGTACCCTCTATTTTTACAAGCGTGTAATGGAGGGAGATCCGGCCGGAAATGGTTCAATGGATCAGAACATGATGAGTCAAGCCAGGGAAATGGTGGAAGACCTGATCTACTAATGCAAGAAAATCTGGTACTATCATGGTTGATAAAAAAAACATGACCATCACTTTTTTAGGAACAGGGACATCCACAGGTGTTCCGGTTGTGGCTTGCAACTGCCAGGTATGTACCAGTTCAGATCCGCACGATCAAAGACTGAGAACGTCTGTGATGCTCTCGCTGAACGGACATCACTATGTGATTGATTGTGGCCCTGACTTCCGATACCAGATGATACGGGAAAAAGTGGATGATATTTCCGCCATTCTTTTTACCCATGGCCATCGCGACCATATTGCCGGCCTCGACGATGTACGTGCGTTCAATTATGTGCTCAATAAAACGGTAGATATCTATGCCACCGAAAGGGTGATTGACTCCATTAATAAAGAGTTTCCATACATTTTGAAGGAAAAACGCTTTTTTGGTGCCCCACAGCTTCATTTTCACATCATCGAAAATAAGCCATTTACAATAAACGGTACGCTATTCAAGCCTGTGGAAGTCCTGCATCATAAAATGCCGGTGCTGGGTTTCCGGGTAGGTGATTTTACCTATATTACAGATGCAAGTTATATCTCTGATGAAGAAAAAGAGAAGATAAAAGGAAGCAAGGTGCTGGTAATTAATGCGCTGCGTAAATCCAAACATATTTCTCACTTCTCTCTTGATGAAGCCCTGCAGGTGATTGAAGAGGTAAAGCCAGAAAAGGCATGGATTACACATCTTAGCCACTTCATAGGAATGCATGAGGATATCAATCGCTCCCTTCCCGGCCATGTTGCCCTTGCCTATGACGGCCTGCAAATACAGCTTTAATCCCATAGAAAACCAACAACGCGATCAGCAGCCCCGTTTATCAGACTGTTGTATCTGGTAATTGAGCATTTAAATTATTTTAATGCTTTTTCTGTTTAAACATGCCTGCAGGTATGGAAAATTCCGTATTTTTGTAATATCTATAGAAAATGTTTAAATAATGATATATCACCCGCAAACATACCGTATTCCTGATAAAAGGATGCAGCCCTTCATTGATGCTGATGAGATTTGGGGCTTCATTAACGACGTGAAACCGGATAAGCAGCGTGTGAGGGATGTGATACAAGCGTCATTGGATAAAAAACGCCTCTCGCTTGAAGAAACAGCTGTATTGATCAATGCTGATGATCCTGATCTGATTGAAGAAATAAAAGAGGGAGCCAGGACTCTGAAAGAAAAGGTCTACGGGGAACGCATTGTGTTGTTTGCCCCGCTTTATGTAGGCGACTTATGCACAAACAATTGCCAGTACTGTGGCTTCAGGGCATCCAACAAAGAAGTGCAACGCATCACGCTTAATAAACAGGAACTCATTGTTGAAACCAAGGCATTGATTGATCAGGGTCATAAGCGGCTCATTCTTGTTTACGGCGAACACCCCAAATATTCGGCTGACTTTATTTCTGAGACAGTAGACATTGTATATGGGGTGAAGCATAAAAACGGGGAGATCCGACGGGTGAACATCAACGCAGCACCTTTTGACATTCCCGGATTCCGTAAGATTAAAGAGTCCGGGATCGGTACCTTTCAGATATTCCAGGAAACCTATCACGAGCCCACCTATATGCGTGTGCATCTGGGGGGTATTAAGAGGAATTACGATTGGCGTCTTACATCGTTAGATCGTGCTCAGGAAGCCGGGATCGACGATGTAGGGATAGGAGCACTGTTTGGTCTTTACGACTGGCGCTTCGAAGTTTTAGGCCTGGTAAGACATGTGAATCATTTTGAGGCCGTGTATAATGTCGGTCCGCATACCATCTCTTTCCCAAGGATACAGAACGCCATGTCACTCGACATAGACAAAAAGCACCTGGTGACTGATGAAGAATTTGTGCGCCTTGTATCCATCCTGCGTCTCGCCGTACCTTATACCGGAATGATCCTCACCGCCAGAGAGCCCTCCCACATACGTGATCAGGTGTTGCGTTTCGGTGTATCACAAATCGATGGCGGAACTAACCTGGAGCTCGGAGGCTACTCCAAAGGCAAAAATGAAGCACAAGACCTGAGTAAGGGCCAGTTTCAGATCAACGACAATCGCTCCCTGAGTGAAATCATGGATGAGTTGATAAACAGAGGATACATACCGTCTTTCTGTACCGCCTGCTATCGACTGGGGCGAACAGGAGAGCACTTTATGGAGTTTTCGGTTCCCGGATTTATCAAAAGATATTGTACCCCAAATGCCATGCTCACACTGGCAGAATATCTGGAAGACTATGCCTCAGAAGAAACAAAAAAAGCCGGATATAACCTGATTGACAACAAAATTAAAGAGCTGGAACAGGAGCAAAAGACAGAAAAGCTTAAAGAAAAAATTGATAAAGTTAAGTCCGGACAACGAGATCTATATTTTTAAATTCAGGAATTATGCAACAGACCATGGTTCTCGGCATTTTGGTGTTTGACCGCATCAAAGAGGCCGGCAAAACACAAGAAGTACTTACCAGGCATGCTGATGTAATCCGCACAAGACTTGGATTTCATGAACTATCCGATAATATTTGCAGCCGTGTTGGTACAATCCTGCTGATATTGCAGGGAAAACCCGAAAAATGGGAGAGACTGCGTGAAGAACTCGCAAAGGTCGGCGGTATTGAAATAAAAGAAATGAAGTTCGAGCACATGTTCAAGTAAACCATGATATCATGTCAGAAATAAGAATTTTAGGCGTTCTGGTAGAGTCCAGAACGGAAGCAGCACAAAAAGTACAGGATATCCTCACCAAATATGGTTGTTCCATCAGAACACGAATGGGGTTGCATACACTGGAAATGGATGATTGTGAAAACTGCGGGCTGATTATCCTGGAGCTCACAGGGAGCCAGGAAGAATGTATGCGCCTGGAAAACGAGTTATGGAAACTCGATAATGTTAAAGTACAAAAAATGGTGTTCTGATCCACAAAAGACGATACAGAACATGTTTCATAAGCAAATAAACGAAAATCAAAATGGCTAAACTGGTTCATTTTTCTGAAGCAGCATCCCTGGCATTACATGCCATGGTGCTCATTGCTAAATCTGATAATCATATAAACGTAAATAGTATTGCAGAGGAGATGGGAGCGTCTAGAAACCATCTGGCAAAAGTTCTTCAACAATTAGTAAAGCACAACTACCTGAAGTCAGTAAGAGGTCCATCTGGCGGTTTTATACTTAGCAAACCCGCGGATGAGATCAGCATACTTGAAATATATGAAGCCATAGAAGGCAAAATTGATGTCCCGGATTGTCCGTTGGACCGCAAAATATGTCCTTTTGAAAAGTGCCTCATGAATGGCCTTGTCTCAGATGTGACCATGCAATTTAAAAACTATTTTAAGGAACAGAGCCTGGAAGACTTCGTTACCCGTTCATGATCTTGCCGTGATCATTCAGGTATACCTGTCATTTGCTTTCTGGCGTTATGAGAACTATTACATGATAGTTGAAGCAGCAACCGATACAAATCAAGTTCTGATCGCATTTGCGCTGACACTCTTTGCCGGACTTTCTACCGGTATTGGGAGCACCATTGCCTTTCTTGCCAAAAGCACCAACACGAAATTTTTATCTGTAGCCCTGGGCTTTTCCGGCGGCGTAATGATCTACCTTTCCTTTGTGGAGATATTTCCTGAGGCAAAGGAAATACTGTCTGCAGAAGTAGGATTGCATGGCGGTTATCTTCTTACCATACTGGCTTTCTTTACAGGAATCCTCTTCATCGCCGTGATAGACAAGCTCGTACCTGAATTTGAAAACCCGCATGAGCTGAAAAGGGTAGAGCAGATGTATGATAAAGAGCAACTTAAAAACAAAAAACTTTATCGCATGGGCATGATGTCTGCCGTGGCTATCACCCTTCACAATTTCCCCGAAGGTCTTGCCACCTTCATGGCTGCATTGCAGGATATCAGACTGGGGCTGCCCATAGCCATTGCCATCGCCATTCATAACATTCCTGAAGGAATAGCCGTTTCTGTGCCGATACACCATTCCACCGGAAGCAAACGCAAGGCTTTTACCTATTCTTTTCTTTCCGGACTGGCCCAGCCCGTGGGTGCACTGGTTGGATTCTTTATTCTGATGCCATTCCTGAACGAGGTGGTCTTTGGCTTTCTTTTCGCTGCTGTAGCTGGAATCATGGTGTTCATCTCCCTCGACAGCCTTCTTCCGGCAGCACGTGAATACGGTGAACCACACCTGGCGCTTTATGGACTAACAGGGGGCATGGCTGTCATGGCCCTGAGCCTTGTGTTCTTTCTTTAGACAGAAAGGCTTTCACTTTCGCATTTAGCAACCGCATGATCTGCCGGGAAAAACTATTATAATACCGTTTTTGCCTGAATCCCATTACCCAGCGAATGCCGTGTATGGCATTGGTAAGAAAAATTTCGTCTGCTGACTCCAGGTCTGCTGTGCTGACCACTCGCTCAGCAACAGGAATGTCATGGTCGGATGCTAATTGCAGGATTACTCTTCGCATGATGCCATCCACGGCGCCCTGATCTGCCGCCGGGGTTATCAGGCGGTTTTTTCTGACCAGGAAGATGTTTGAGCTTCCTGCTTCCGCAACATGCCCTTCCTGGTTAAGCAGAATGACATCTCCCAGGCCTTTGTCTCTTTTATAAATACCCGCCAGAACATATAGTTGCGCATTGATGCTTTTTATATCAGCAAGTGCATTCAGGGGTTTGCTTATCTCAGGATAAACATCGGTAAGTAAGCCTTTGTTGTTGAGCGTATAATTTGGGATGTCCAGCTCCTCTGATTCAATGAGGTAAGATGCGTTGTTTGTGAATGGAGCATATAAACCACCTTCTTCGCGAAAGAGGGAAAAGCGCACCCTGGCATTACTCCCTGGCCCGTGGGCAGCATCGGCCAGTTCTATAACAGCGTTTTCGAACATTGTCAAAGACCATGAACTTCCGGTATTAAAATGTAGTTTGTCAGCAGCACGGTTAATGCGATCAAAGTGGTATGAGGCCCACAACACTTTTCCCGCCGCTACCCGTATGGTCTCAAAAACGCCATCCCCATAAAGAAATGCGCGGTTCCGGGGAGATAAAGAGAATTCATCTTCCGGCAATACCTTTCCGTTATACGACAGCATTTTCATGGGTGCAAACACAGGTTGGTTTCAGTCCGGAGCATACGTCATGGCTTAGAAGCCGGCAGCTTGTAAGGGCATACCGGCAAAACCTGTTAGTACCGGATATTTAATCTATCGAATGTATCATCCTGAAGGATCTCAATGGCTTTCAAAAAAGCATCATCATCCTGGTTAATAACCCTTGTATATGCAGCAGTATCAAAAAGATTGCGTGCTATCAGACCTTTGAGCTGCCGTTTTAACCTTCTGTCAGTTTCTTCACAAATATCCTCTTCCGGCTCCAGGTCTTGATCTGCTGCATATTCGTAAAGCTTTTGCTTAAGGCTCTGATCTACGTCAAAGTCCGCGATAAAAGCTTCCACGTCAGGATACCGGGTTGAAAGTTCTTCCCTGTGCTGATTGGTGTATTCTATACCGAAGTTGTTTAATATGCCTCTTCTCACCAATCTTGCATAGAAATCGGAAACTTCGGTTGTATCCAGGGGGATAAAGAAGTCAGGCATGATGCCACCGCCGCCATAAACCACCCGCTCATTAATTTTGGTATGATATTTCAGGGAGTCGGGGAATGAGATGTTTTCGGGGCTTACCATTTCTCCCCGTGAAAGTCTGTCGGAAAGATCCTGGTAATATTCATCACTGCCCTGATCATAGGGTTTCTGTATGCTTCTTCCTGTGGGTGTATGGTATTGTGCTGTGGTAAGCCTGATGAGTGAACGGTCGGGCAACTCAAAGGGGCGCTGCACCAGCCCCTTGCCGAATGTCCTACGGCCTATAACCAATCCTCGATCCCAGTCCTGCAGGGCTCCTGAGAGAATCTCACTGGCTGAGGCACTGCCTTCGTTGACAAGCACTACCACCTTACCCTCCTTGAAATTACCCCTGAAAGTGCTTTCAAAGTCTTGCCTGGGAGTGGCATGCCCCTCGGTATACACAATCAGCTGGTCACGATCAAGGAACTGATCTGTCAGATCAATGGCCACATCCAGATAACCACCGGAGTTGAAGTTAAGGTCCAGAATAAGATGTTTCATCCCCTGATCCAAAAGCTTTTCGCTGGCTTCACGATATTCACGCATGGTGGTCCTGGAGAAGCGGTTAAGCTTAATGTAGCCGATCTCCGGGGCAGCCATAAATGCAGCATCCAGGGAATTAATGGGAATCCTGTCGCGTGTAATGGTAAAGTCAAGCAACTCATCAACGCCTGACCTCTTAATTTCCACGTCAACCTCGGTCCCGCGCTCACCACGAAGGTTATCCTGAACAAACTCATTGCTTATATCACTCCCGTAGGCTTTCTCCCCATCAATGTTTATGATTTTGTCTCCAGGCAACAGGCCTACCTCTTCAGAAGGACCGCCAGGAATGGCACTAATAACCACAATGGTGTCATTTAAAAGGTTAAACTGAATGCCGATACCCTCAAAACTTCCCTCCAGCGGCTCCTCTGCCCGCTGCCTGTCTTTGGCCGAAAGATATACGCTGTGCGGATCAAGCTCCTTCAGCATGCCCCTGATAGCATCTTCTACCAGCTTTTCATCTTCCAATTCTTCTATATAGGCGAATTCTATGAACTGTATGGCCCGCTGCAGCTTTTCAAA
>SLEW01000144.1 GCA_007124575.1 Bacteroidales bacterium
CAAAGAGCTGGAAGAACTGCAGGAAGCTATCAACAAACTAACAGAAAAAAAAAAAAAGGTATTCACGCTGGTCATTCTGGATGGCCATTCCTACAAAGATGCAGCCTTGCAATTAAACCTATCGGTAAACACCATTAAAACTCACCTTTGCCGCGCCATGCAAAAACTTAGAAACGAACTGAAAGGCTAAAAACCGTATTTGAATGGTGGTGTTTTGCTTTCCCTGAGATATTTATTTCAGTTTTATGTCACCCGTTTATCTTTTTTTCTTGTCATGATTATGTATGAATGCACGAAATTACTTACCGGAGGATATTATCAAGCTGATAATAAGCCGGGAAACAGGACAGGCTTCCAACCAGGAGGAGGCTGCTATCAAGGAATATCTGGAACAACATCCTGGCAGCGAAGAAGAAATTCAGGAGTATGTTGATATCATGCGCCGGGCCGGTACTCTCAGAAGCCTGAAGCGGATCAACACCCAGGAATCATGGGCCAGAATAGAAGAAAAAACCAGGTCTGTTTCTCAAAATAACCCTCCTGTTTACCGTTGGCTTAAATATGCAGCGGTTATGATTCCGTTTGTTATAGGCCTTGGACTTATTTATCTCCATCTTTCCCATGAGAGAGCAAAAGAAGCAGCACATCATGCTGAGGTGATGTCAGCGGAGCGCAAACCCAGCGCCACGCTTGTACTTTCTTCCGGAGAAAGCCTTTTGCTCGATGACATGACCACGGGGCAGTTTTTTGAGGAGGAGGGGGTGAAGATTCACCAGGATCAATCCGACCGGATACGACTGGCAGAGGTCACTGCTTCTGTGATGCACAGTCTTCGGGTTCCTCGTGGTGGTGAGTATCAGATGGTGCTCTCCGACGGCACTACGGTTTGGGTTAATTCTGAATCTCAGTTAGACTATCCTACTTTATTTGATCAGGAACAGCGAATGGTAAGCCTGGAAGGGGAAGCCTACTTTGAGGTGACCCCGGATGATGACCGGCCCTTTATTGTGAAAACGCCCGACATGCAAATTACCGTTAAGGGAACATCCTTTAATATTCATAATTATATGGACCATACAGCAGAGGCAACTGTTGTTTCAGGCTCTATAGCCGTCTCTGCCGGTGATATGCCCTCCGTTGAGCTGGCTCCGGGTCAGCAGGCCCGGCTTCTGCAAGGCAAGCAAGAGCTGGATGTGCATGAGGTTGACGTAAACCTTTATATTTCATGGGTGGAAGGCATGTTCAGGTTCAGGAATATGCCGCTTGATGAACTTGCTTACAGGGTCCAACGATGGTATGATGTAGATATCGACTTTCTGGATCATGAAGTGGCAGGCATCCGTTTGACTGGCGCCATGGAAAAAGAAAGACCTGTGGAGTATCTTATTTACCTGATTGAAAGATCAGCACCACTTGATATAACTGTAGCAAACAATACCATCAGGATGCGAATGTCTGAGTAGTAAATGGGCCAGACAAGACAAAAAACCGGAAAACATGGGGGTGTTTTCCGGCCGGGATCTTAAAAAATCAGCCGGGAATGGTTCGAAGCATATACCGGCCAACAATATGAACCCTAAACCACAAAAGTATGAAAAAATGCTTACCAAAGGCAATCCCCTTGTTTATTGGGGCTTGTATTAACAAATGGAGAACTATGAAGATCTTTATCTTTCTTATGTGCCTTGGCGTGCTGCAATCCAACGCCGGGGTGTTATCACAAACCCACAGTATTTTCCTGGATCTGCGTCAGGCTACTGTAAAGGAGGTTTTTGACGACATCTCAGACCAGACCGGTCTGATCTTTTTTTACAGCAACGATGTGCTGGATGATCAGCAGGAGGTGAGTGCACAGCTTGGAGAGCTATACCTGGAGGAGGCACTCGATCTGCTGGCCGGTGACCTGGGGTTTTCTTATGCCTATCATGACAACTATATTGTGCTTGAGGCAGCAACAGCTGCTCCGGTGCAGGAGGCAATGCCCGAAGAAGAGCAAACACGCGTTATCACAGGTCAGGTGGTGGATGCAGAAGACAATATTCCAATGCCTGGTGTCAGTGTATATATCAAGGACAGCACCATTGGCACCGTGACCGACATTGACGGCGAATATCGCCTTGAAATCCCTGATGAGGAAGGTATCCTTGTTTTTTCTTTGGTGGGAATGGAGACAGAACAAGTGCTTATTGATGACCAGACAGAGATTGACATCGTAATGCAGTCCGCCCAGATTGGGTTGGACGAGGTTGTGGTGGTGGGATACGGTACCCAGATTAGAAGAGATCTGACAGGTTCAATCGGAAGGATTGATTCAGAAGAATTGTCGAATATTCCCACACCTTCTTTTGAGTCTGCTCTTGCCGGACAGACGGCTGGCGTATTTGTAGGCCAGGCCAGTGGCAGGCTTGGTGAAGCCATCAATATCCAGATAAGGGGAGCTTCCTCCGTTTCGGCAAGCAACCAGCCATTATATGTGATCGACGGCATGCCCGTAACTTCAGACACACAAACATCGCCGGGTAACCATCCCACAAGTCCCATGGCTGATATCAACCCCAATGATATTGAGTCCATTGAGATACTAAAAGATGCTTCTGCTGCTGCCATTTACGGATCAAGGGCCTCTAACGGGGTGATATTGATCACAACAAAGCGAGGCGCTGAAAGGGAAGTCCAGTTTAACGTGAATATGTCTACAGGCGTTAATCAGGCAGCTAACCTGAGAGAGTGGCTTAATGCAGACCAATACCTGGAGCTTATGGGTGAAGCCCTGGTTAACGTGGCCGATGCAGACGGCCTTATTGGGTCACGAACACCTGATGAGCTCAAGGATATGTATATCCCGGGATGGCGCGAAGGGCATGATGAGGACTGGCAAAACAAAGCGCTTCAATCAGGTATTCAGAACAAAATGGGTTTTTCTGCCAGCGGCGGAAATGAGGGTACCAGGTTTTATGCCGGACTTACTTTCGATGATCAGGATGGTATTATCATCGGCAACGACATGGAGCGTATCAGTGCACGCCTGAACCTGGATCAGTCTGTGGGGGATAACTTTTCTTTTGGGATGAGTACAAATTTTGTGCGTAACATCACCAACCGGGTAGCTCATGATAATGCCTGGGCAAACCCCATGCAGCTGCTAGCGCAAGCTCCTGTGCAACCCGCCATAGATCCTGAAACAGGTGAATACAATACCAATACAGTGTATTATAACTCTTTGATTGATTACAGAGATGCTTCCAACGTGTCCACTGTTTACCGGACCTTCATAAACTTATATGCTGATTATGCAATCCTCGACAATCTTTCCTTCAGAACAGAATTCGGAACGGATATTCTAAACCAGAGTGAAAAGAATTTTTATGGTCGTTCCACCAACTGGGGTAGCCCGAACGGGCTTGCTGAAAAGCGTGATGTAAATGTGCTGAATTACAATGTCAACAACTATTTTTCTTATGATCAGTCAATAGGAGATAACCATGATCTGAACATGGTTGTGGGCATGGCTGCACAAAAGAATACAGCAGAAGGAAGCCTGCTTGAAGGACGGGGTTTCCCGACCGATGACTTTCAAAACATGAGCAGCGCAGCGGAAATTACTGGCTATAACGGCTGGGGTGATGGACATAGCTACCTGTCCTACTTTTCCCGTGCCAATTATAAATACCTCGATCGGTATATCATTGGTTTAAGCGCACGAGTTGATGGTTCTTCCCGCTTTGGTGCCGACAACCGTTATGGTTTCTTTCCTTCCGTTTCCGGTGCCTGGATCATCAGCGATGAATCTTTCATGGATGATGCTGACTTGCTAAGCTTCCTTAAGCTACGCGCCAGTTATGGTCTAACAGGTAATTCTGAGATTGGAAATTATGAAGCCATGGGCTTGTACCAGGGGGTGACCTATCCCGGTTATTCTGGCTTGCTGCCGTCACAGCTGAGAAGTCCCGGTTTAAGGTGGGAGTCAACATCCCAGGCAGATATCGGTCTGGATTTCTCTTTCCTGGATGACAGGATCTCCGTCCAGACAGATTATTATCAAAAGAGTACCACGGATCTGCTTTTGAGGAGGTCACTTCCTGCAACCAGCGGGTATACTTCCGTGACCAGGAATGTGGGAGAGATGAAAAACCATGGCTGGGAGTTTTCTGTGAGAAGCCATAATCTGCGCGGAACTGTAAGCTGGAGAACAGATTTTAACATCAGCTTTAACCGTAATGAGGTGGTTAACATTGATGGTCCGCCCATTGACTATGGTGTAAATTATGTGATCGAAGGAGAGGCGATTGGCGTGTTTAACATGCCCGAATATGCCGGGGTACACCCCATGACAGGCGATGCCTTATTTTATAAAAACGACGGAAGCGGACAAACTACTACCAACTACAATGAAGCGCAGCGCGTTATTGTCGGGTCGCCCAACCCTGACTTTGTGGGAGGTTTGACAAACAACATTTCATACGGAGCTTTCGACCTTAATGTCCTGGTTAACTTTGTGTATGGCAATGATGTATATCTCTCCGGAGGCCGTTATCAGAGTGCAAATGGAGAATGGTGGGATAATCAGACCAGTGATCAGCTTGAACGCTGGCAGCAGCCAGGCGATATTACCGACGTACCCCAGGCCAGGTATGGAGAACGAAACGGGTCGCAGCATTCTTCACGTTACCTTTATGACGGCTCTTACCTTAGACTGCGCAGCCTGACCCTTGGATATAATTTACCCAATGAACTTACCCGGCGGGCAGGTTTTCGGAATGCACGCGTCTACATCAGCGGTTACAACCTGTTTACACTGACCAACTACCCCGGTTACGACCCGGAAGTCAACAGCCTTGGAACAGGTACATCAGCGCAGGCGGCCAATGTGGTAAGAGGCATCGACTTTTATACCACACCCCAGGTAAGGACAGTTCTTTTTGGTATTGACCTTTCATTCTAAAATAAATAATATCCCATGAACCGGTCAGTTATGCCGGTATGGTTCATCAAAAAAAATAATCTTATGAAAACCAAATATATCCTTCGTTTAAGCATGGTTTTGTTTCTGGCTCTGTCGTGGACGTCGTGCGATGACTTCCTGGACATTCAGCCCCAGCAATCAATGGATTCGGACGAGGCCTTGTCGACACCGGAAAACATAAAATCCACTCTTGTGGGCGCATATCTGGAAGCCCGGTCGCGCTGGTTGTTCGGCAGCCAGTTTAACGAGTATGCTGAGCTTCTGGCCACCGATGGCCATATGCAACATGTAGGATCACATCGTCAGCCTCAGGAGATGATAGAAAAAAACATCAATGCGAACAACTCCTATGTAGAGTCTTCCTGGATACGTGCATACGCCCTTATCAATACGGTTAACAACGTGCTGAGCGTCATTGATGTATTGGATGAGGCGGATCAGGATCGCGTTCGCGGTGAGGCATTATTCCTCAGGGGAATTACCTACTTCGAGTTAACAAGACTGTGGGGGCTTCCCTATGTCAACGGACAGGAAAATGACCAACCCGGCGTACCCCTCGTTTTGGAACCCACAATGGGCGCAGAAGATGCTGTTCCCGTGGCCAGAAATACCGTAGAGGATTGTTATGCCCAGGTATTGGAAGACCTCGTTGCTGCCAGAGAATTGCTTCCGGGAAGCAATGGCATTTTTGCCAACAGCTATGCCGCCAGCGCTTTTCTGGCCAGGGTTTACATGCAAATGTCAGATTTTGATTCGGCAGCAGAGGAGGCTGACCGCATCATTACAGAAGGCCATCATGATCTTCATGCATCACCCATGGCCGCATTTAATAACAATGAAGCCACCTCCGAGGATATCTTTACACTGCAAAACAGCCTTACCAGCAATACCATTTGGCTCATGGAGCGCTATGGCAGCCTGAATGGTCTTGGCAGGGGTGACTATGAATTCACCCAGGATTTCATCGATCTTTTTCATGAAGACGATCGCCGGGGTCATTTGCAGGAAGATACTTATCCCAGCTATACCAATGAGAATGTGACCAACATGTACTATATCGGCGTTGGCGCCATTCGCAATGGGGGTATCAACACAGCAAAATGGGCTGATTATTATACCGTAATCCCTCTTGTCAGACTGGCAGAGATGTACCTGGTAAGGGCTGAGGCCAACGCAGAACTGGAAGCGTCAGGCCAGCAGATCGTAGGTGAAGTCGCGCCCCTGGATGATGTCAACACGATACGTGAGCGTGCCGATGCTCCCCCGCTAAGCGTGGCTGATCTGGCTGACATACGGATGGAGCGTTATTTTGAGCTTTGCTGGGAAGGTCATCGTCTTCATGACCTGAAACGGTGGCAGGAGAATATCGACGGTCATCCGTTTGATGCCGGAAACCTCATCCTTCCGGTGCCCGTCAGTGAACTCGAAACAAACCCATTGCTGGAACAAAATCCTTTTTATCAATAATTATTATACACAGAAATGCAGTAGCACCTAAACGAAAAAGTCAGTACGCATTTTATCCAAAAAAAACGACACACCATGAAGAAACACCTTATATTCATTGCATTATTTGCCATCTTATATGCGCCGGTTCACGCTTGTACGATTGCTATCATCAGCGGACAGCATACCCCCGACGGTCGGCCAATTATTTGGAAGCATCGTGATACAGGAACACTTGACAACAAAGTAGTGATCTACGATGATGGCAGGTACCGTGCTGCGGGACTGATCAACTCCAATGATGACGGGCCCGAAAGAGTGTGGATAGGCCACAACGAAGCCGGCTTTGCCATCATGAACTCTGCATCTTACAACCTTTGGGAGGCAGACACCATTGACATGCCTCACCAAACAGGATATATCATGCGCGACGCCCTCCTTGAATGCGCCACAGTAGATGATTTTCAAGAATTCCTGGATAACAGGGAACAACCCTGGGGAGTAGAAACAAACTTCGCTGTAATGGATGCACTTGGTAACGCGGCATATTTTGAAACAGACAACTTCACCTACACCAAAATTGATGTGGACGACAAAAGTGTGGCACCCCACGGGTACATTGTAAGAAGCAATTACTCATTTACGGGAATCCCCAATGAAGGAGCAGGTTACATCCGTTTCCAGACAGCAGAACAGCTCTTTTATCGTGCTTCAGGGACCAATGACCTTTCTATTCCTTATCTCATTGAGAATATGGCCCTTTCGGTGCATAACTCATATACCGGTGAGGATGCACGGGATGCCCTGCGACTGCGTGAAACGGAGTCAAGCTTTATGTATTTTCAGGATTGCATTAACCGTTACAGCTCCAGCTCCTCTGTCTTTATCCAGGGGGTTCGTCCTGATGAGGCACCTGAGCTGACAACCATGTGGGCCATGGTGGGATTCCCGCTGTCAAGCGTTGCTGTGCCAGTATGGGTTACTCCCGAAGAAAGCCTGCCATCAATTATCACAGGACCCGAAACCGAACATGCACCCATATGCGACTGGGCTCTGGAATTGAAATACTCTCGTATGGTACCCTCTACACGCGGATCCACACAATATTACATCGATGCCGTCCAGGTCTATAATGCTGATAATACCGGAATCACGCAACAGCTAAAAGATGTAAACAGACGCGTTTATGAAGCCACAAGATCCCTCATGGAGCAGTGGTATCCTGAACAACCTGATCAGCAACAGGTGAATGAACATTATCAGTGGCTCGATGAAACCATCAGCAGGGCCTACGAAGAAAAATTTGATATTTCCACAACAAGTGAATAAACACAAAAAATTAAAGACATGAAGTCAATATATTACATCCTAAGTATATTCATAATAACAGGAATCGCACTGCAAAGCTGTGAAAAAGATGACAATGATGATCCATTAGCCTGTTTTGATATCGAGGCGACAGATATCCAGGAAAACCAGGATGTGGAATTCATTAACTGCTCTGAGAACGCCACGGCATATTACTGGGATTTCGGCGATGGCACCACTTCCGTTGAGTACCATGAAACGCACCGTTTTGCTGAGCCAGGAAGCTATGAGGTGAGTTTGGAAGTATTCCGTGATGACCTTAGTGATAAAATAACCCAAACGGTTATAGTAGAAGAAGACCCCCGGCCGGTTGCATGTTTTACCGTTCCTTCCACAAGTTTTGTGGTTGGAGAAGAAGTCGAGTTTGAAAATTGTTCAGAAGATGCACTGGAGTACCTGTGGGAATTTGGCGATGGCAACACCAGCACAGCAGAACATCCGGTACATGTTTATGAAACCGACGGTCAGATGGAGGTCGTGCTGACGGCCATCAACGACGCAGGTGAGGACAGCATGTCTAAACTGATCAATGTGGCCAGCGATGATGTTGTGTTCTTCGATGGTTTTGAAGAATATGAGGATTTTGCCCTTGATTTTGGTGACTGGGAACAGATCGACAATGATGGCTCAACCACCTGGGGCCTGGCTGCGACCTCCTTCCCGAACAGTGGTTATGTGGGTTCATTTATCATCTTTAACCCCTATGAGACAGATCCGCCGGTTAATGACGACGACAGATTTGTGCCGTATAACGGCCAGAAATATGCAGCTTGCTTTGCTGCACAGGATCTTCCGAACGATGACTGGATGATCAGTCCGGAGATAGAGCTGGGAGATGATTATGAACTTTCATTGGCCATAAAATCCTATTCTGATGAATATGGCCCTGACCTGTTCGTGATACAACTGCTGGATGGAGATGATACGATCTGGCTCAGCCCGGAAGGTAACCCGGTAAATCCGCCTCTCTCATGGAACGTCTATAGCTATGATCTTGCTGAATATGCCGGGAAAAACATTCGAATCCAGATAGGATGTGTCTCGGATGATTCCGTGGCCATGTTCATAGATGATATCATGGTGACCTCCGGTGATGGTGAAAAAGTTCTTGAGCAAAACTTTGAGACCAACAATGTCTGGCAGGAACCCTTTTCCACGCCTGGCAAAAGAGAATAAACACTG
>SLEW01000178.1 GCA_007124575.1 Bacteroidales bacterium
AATGAAATTGATTTCCTTTATCAAAAGTAAGAAATAAAAGCATATTTTTGCCTTTTCACATGCCACTTTGAGCTGAAAAGCTTCTTTTGGTCCGTTGTCAATATAAACAGGAGTTGTTTTGAAAATCGCCGTAAACACCCGGCTGCTGCTATCGGGCAAACTGGAAGGGATTGGGTGGTTTACCCTTCAAAGCCTGAAACGCATCGTAAAAGCCCATCCGGAACACTCTTTCCACTTCCTCTTTGACAGGCCATGGGATGAGTCATTCATGTTTGCCGATAACGTACACCCCGTCAGACTTTATCCACAAGCCAGGCATCCGGTATTGTATTACCTTTTCTTTGAATATGCCGTTGCACACTATCTTAACAAAGTTAATGCGGACCTTTTTCTTTCCCCTGACGGCTTTCTCTCATTGAAATTTCAAGGCCCTCAGCTCCCCGTGTTTCACGATTTGAACTTCATGCACAACCCGGACTTCATCCCCGGGCTTTCGCAAAAATATTACACGCATTTCTTCCCGAAGTTCGCACGACGGGCAAAACGTATAGCTACCGTCTCCCATTATTCAAAACAAGACATTGTTGACACTTTTCAATATCCTGCAGATCAAATCGACGTGGTGTATAACGGGGTACATGAAGTATTTGGCCCGGTTGACGAAAGCACCAAAGTGGCAACAAGGCAACGCTTTGCCCGCGGCTGTCATTACTTTGTCTATATCGGAGCCCTGCACAAACGGAAAAATATTGACAACATGCTCCGTGCTTTCGACCGCTTCAAAACCATCACGGAAAAGGATTTTAAAATGGTTATCGTAGGAGCACCCATGTTTGGCTCCTCGGAGCTGCGCCAGGTGCTTGGTGACATGAAACATGCTGACGATGTGATCCTTGCCGGCAGACAATATGGTGATGATGTTCGTAACATCGTGGCATCGGCGGAGGCACTTCTGCTGGTATCCCACTTTGAGGGTTTTGGCATACCTATCATCGAAGCCATGCAGAGCGATGTGCCGGTGATTGCATCCAATGTTACCTCTATGCCCGAAGTGGCTGGTGATGCTGCACTGCTTACCGACCCTTCTTCCGTTGAACAGATTGCCCTGGCCATGCAATCCATGGCTAAGGATGAAAAGCTCAGGCAGGCACTTATCGAAAAAGGACGCAGGCAACGCCAGCTATTCTCATGGGATAAAACCGCTGAGCGCCTATGGGAAAGTATGGAGAAATGTCTGGAGGCCTAGCCGCTTTCCAAAATTGATTGTATTTTTGCATGCTGAATTGCAGCAGTTTCATCCATACAGACTACCTGCCGGATGAACTCATGATCCGGGGTCGGCCCTGATAACAAGCTAAAGTATTAAAGAACATGACACAATTAGAAAGACAAAGGGTGTTTGATTTGCTGAAAAAGGATTGTCAGCACCTGCTCGGTAAGGAAGTAAATGTAAAAGGCTGGGTCCGTACACGACGCGGCAATAAGAATGTGGCCTTCATTGCGCTGAACGATGGGTCTGTGATCCACAACATCCAGGTGGTGGTCGATGTGAAAGCATTTGGTGATGATGAACTGCTTCGTAATATCACCACCGGTTCATGTGTTTCGGTTAATGGCAAACTGGTGGAATCCCAGGGTAAGGGGCAAAAGGTTGAAATTCAGGCCTCGGAGATTGTTCTCTATGGCAGTGCTGACCCAGAAAAATATCCGCTTCAGAAAAAAGGTCATAGCCTTGAGTTCTTGAGGGAAATCGCTCATTTACGGCCGAGAACCAACACCTTTGGTGCCATTTTCCGCATCCGGCATGCCCTCTCTTTTGCGATTCACAAATTTTTTAATGACGAAGGTTTTTATTACCTCCATACGCCTATCATCACCGGGTCGGATGCCGAAGGTGCCGGTGAGATGTTTCGGGTAACTACCCTTGACCTCAAAAACCCGCCACTCGATGAAGAAGGACGCGTGGATTACAGCAAGGATTTCTTTGGGAAGGAGACAAACCTGACGGTTAGCGGCCAGCTGGAAGGTGAGCTGGGAGCACTCGCACTTAGCAACATATATACCTTTGGCCCTACCTTCAGGGCTGAAAACTCCAACACGTCAAGACATCTGTCTGAGTTCTGGATGATAGAGCCGGAGATGGCTTTCTACGATATCCACGACAACATGGATCTTGCCGAGAGCTTTCTTAAATATCTTGTGGGTTACCTCCTGGAAAACTGTGAAGACGACCTTGCTTTCCTTCAGAAAATGTATGACGACAGTCTTTTCGACAGGTTAAACATGATACGCAAAAACGTTTTTGAGCGTTTAACCTATACGGAAGCCATTGACGTACTTGAAAAAGCAGGGAAGTCTTTTGAGTTCCCCGTAAAATGGGGTGTTGACCTGCAGTCAGAGCATGAGCGTTACCTTGTGGAAGAGGTCTATGGAAAGCCCGTGATTCTTACTGATTATCCGCGGGACATCAAGGCTTTCTATATGAAGGTTAACGATGACGGCAGAACGGTGCGCGCCATGGATGTGCTCTTCCCTAAGATCGGAGAGATCGTGGGGGGGTCGCAGCGTGAAGAAGACTATGAAAAGCTTTATGGACGTATTAAAGAAATGGGCATTGTGGAGCAGGACGTGTGGTGGTATTTGGAAACAAGGAAGTTTGGCACGGCGCCTCACAGCGGTTTTGGCCTCGGGTTTGAAAGGTTGATGTTGTTTGTCACAGGCATGGGCAACATCAGAGACGTGATCCCCTTCCCCAGGGCGCCGCAAAACGCTGAATTTTAATTGTTGAACATCGTCAGGGCAAGCAAATCATTGCGCAACGGGGAGCACCGGCTTTATCATTGAGTAAGCATGTATCGCTGAGATTGTCGTAGTTTTTTCTTATTTTTGAGATGCCGGAACTCCCGTATGACTGATTGTATCGGTTTGGTAAAACGACTTTAAATATATGGCTTTATGCTAAAACAAAGGTTGCAGCAGAAATTGATGCAGAAGTTATCACCGCAACAGATTCAACTGATGAAGCTGTTGCAGGTGCCTGCGTTATTGCTGGACCAGCGCATAAAGCAGGAAATAGAAATGAACCCCGCGCTGGAAGAAGGCGAAGACCTTTACGAGGAGTCGGAGTTTGAAGACAACAACAGCGATGACTATGACAGTGCCATGGAAACAGGGCAGGAAGAGAAGGAAGAAGAGGCAGAACATACAGCAGATGATGAGTTTGATCTGGATGACTATGTTGACGATGACGAAATACCCGATTATAAGCTGAGTGCCAACAACACCTCCGCTGATGATGAGACAAAGGAAATGCCCTTCGTTGCCGGCAGCACGCCCCAGGAGGCACTCCTGGCACAGCTTGGCTTGCGGGCGCTGGAAGACAGGGAGTATCTTATCGCCTCACACATCATCGGAAACATCGATGAGTCGGGTTACCTGCAGCGCGATATACATTCGCTTATCGACGACCTTGCCTTTAACCAGAATCTCCAGACCGACTTTGCCGAAGTGCTCGATATTCTCCGGCTGATCCAGGATTTTGACCCTCCGGGTGTGGGTGCCCGGGACCTTCAGGAGTGTCTGCTGCTGCAGGTAAAAAGGAAAACCCCCAAGACAAAACCTTTGCAGGATGCCACACTCATCCTGGAAAAAAACTTCAATGACTTTACCCGTAAGCACTACGATAAGATCAAGAAAAAACATAATCTGACCGACGAGGATCTGAAAGCAGCCATCGATGAGATCCTCAAACTGAACCCTAAGCCGGGAAGTTCATTGATAGAAGGAAGAGGAGCACAGTACGTAGTACCCGATTTTATCCTTTCCCACAACAATGGAGAACTGGAACTCACCCTCAACAGCCACAATGCTCCCGACCTGCGCATTAACCGCACGTACTCAGAAATGCTAAGGGCGATGGCTGAATCGAAAGGCAAGGCAGATAAGCGGCAGAAAGAGGCTTTTAGCTTTGTTAAACAAAAGCTTGACAGTGCCAAATGGTTTATCGACGCCATTAAACAGCGACAGAACACCCTGCTGGTAACCATGCAGGCCATCCTGGAATTTCAAAAAGAATATTTCCTTACCGGTGATGAAACTAAGCTGAAGCCTATGATACTGAAAGATATCGCCGATATGGTGCATCTTGATATCTCTACGATCTCCCGGGTGGCCAACAGCAAGTATGTGCAAACTCCGTTTGGCACTTTTCTGCTGAAGGAATTCTTCTCAGAGTCACTTCAGACCGACACAGGGGAAGAGGTGTCTACCCGCGAGGTAAAGAAAATCCTGAAAGACTGCATTGAGTCAGAGAGCAAGAAGAAACCGCTTACCGACGATCAGCTTGCCGTCATCCTGAAAGAAAAAGGGTATAACATAGCCCGCAGAACGGTGGCAAAATACCGTGAACAGCTGGATATTCCCGTAGCGCGTTTAAGAAAAGAGCTTTTGTAGCTATGTCTGTTGCCAATGGTTTCGCACGGGTGTTAAGCACCCTTTTTCATCCCCTGATCATTCCTACCATAGGATTGTTTGTGCTGTTTCAGCTGGATACCCACATCCGCTTTACGCTTGCACCTGAGATCAGGCGGTATGTCATGTTGATGGTGTTTATTAATACTGCCATAATCCCCGCTTTGTCGGTTTTTGTCCTGAAGCAAACCGGATACATTCAGGATTACGTGCTGCGGGAACGCACGGAGCGGGTGTTTCCTCTTATGGTAGCTGCCGTCACCTTCTTTCTGACCTACTACCTGCTGCGGCAATTGCATTTGCCAAGCCTGCTTGACTTTTACATGATGGGCGCAACACTTCTGGTACTGCTATGCCTGGTTATCTCTTTCCGGTGGAATATAAGCCTGCACATGGTTTCGCTCGGCGGCCTTACCGGCTTCCTGATCGTAACAGCCCTGTTGCTGAAGCAAGACATGCAATTTGTGATCATTTCTGCATTTCTCGTATCAGGTTTCACAGGCGCCTCAAGACTTCAGCGAAAAGCCCACGCGCCGGCAGAGGTGTATGCCGGATATCTGCTGGGGGCCCTGGTGATGATACTCTTGTATTTTTATCTGAGGGGTTGAGGTTGGTCAATGCCTAACGGCTGTTAAAACAGGATTAGGTTGATACCCAACGATATGGGTCGCATGTCTTCTGCGCTGTTGTCTTCAAAGATTTGAGTGAGCGGATAATAAAAGTGGAAGTTGACACGGCCGTAGCCTACCATGGCTGTCAGACCAATCCGGTAACTGGTTATGTTTTCCAGCTTATGCTCTTTGACCTTGGTGGTCCGCTTTAATAAGTCCTCAACGTCATCAAAAAAATCAGGAAGATCCGGAAACTGTATGCCAGCGGGATCTACAAAGTAGGCCTCTCCCTCATATTTGGTATGGGCGTTTACCAGGTAACCTGCCTTCATGCCGGCATAAAGCCTGAAGGGCCTGTCTGTTTCCCGCGACCGGAAACGAAACTGTACAGGAATATCTATGTAATTCAGGCTTATCTTGTTTTTGTCATAGTCAAGGCTGATAGGATAAAAGTCGTGTTTGTCTTCAAGCGCGTTAAACAGGTAGCGATGGTCGCTGTACATGTTATGGCTCGTAAAACCAAGGCCGGCAGCAACACTGAAGTTGCTCCTTCCCAGGGGCATGTCCTGCATGGCGTTAATACTAATCCCCCGCTGGATGGTTTTCAGGTCCATGTTTTCCGGTACATCCTGCCATATATCAGTAAATAAGGTCACGATAAAACGATCTGTGGGGTGCATCCTTGGCGGCTCAAATGCTTTTACTGAAGTGTTCAGGAAAAGAAACAAAACTGCTATGGTGAGAAAATACTTTATCATGACGGGTTTTTTTGGTTGGAAGTTTGGAAATACAGTTTCAACAATAGTAAAGATATAAAAAACTGTCTATTGTTCAAACACGGCATTACCCACAAAAGTTTAACGATAGACGCGGGCCTTTAAACCCGTACGTTTTTAATGTGTTTCGGCCAGGCAGGGGTACAGCATGGGAGCATCTGTCCTTAAAAATCCATATATTTTTCAAAGGAGGCCCAGTAGGGCATGGACACCTTCATTTTTTTGCCTGTTACAAGCACGTTTTCATGCTGCTTTTTCTTTTCAGCTTCTCCATGCTTCATATGGGTATCCAGGGCTGCCTGCACGTCATCAGTAAGCCTTGCGGTGATCATGCGCCTCAGGAGAAAGGCGGGCAGGAACATCCTGTTGAACGGGAACAGCGGCACTTTTCCCACCCCCATTTTTCTGCATAGCTTTTGCCCCTCTTTTAATGCGATGATATACTGCGTAAGCAGTGTTTTGTTTCCTGAAAGTAACCTCGCGCCCCCTGCTTTGCTTAACAGGCCCGGAGTGATGGCCGATAAGAGGTAGCGCATACGGAGGTAGTCTCGCATTTTGTTGTATATCCTGGGTTGCATGCCGGCACGTTCAAGGATGCCGGCAAACTTTTGCACCCTCTCACTGACCTTGCCATCTGGCTCACCAAGCATGGTGTTTTCGTTTCCGAAGAGGTACGTACTGATGCCGTTTTCAATATGTCCTCCCATGACCATGTTTGGAAAACAAAGAAAATACCTTCCTTTGGGCAGATGCTTGTCTGCAAGCTGCAGCTCATTCCATATATTGCCAAGAAACAAAATATGGGCATTGCCCGAGTTCTTTGCCACGTAGGGGATCGCATCATGCCATTGGTTGCTCCTGACGCTCACAATGATAAGGTCAAAATCCTGTTTGGGGTTGAGGGCTTCCACAACCTGCGGTCTGAAGACGGTATTGCCATATTCAGACTTGCCTTTGCGCAGGTCGCTATAGGTAATGGCCTGGCCTGAATTGGCGTATCGCACCATGCGAAGCTTTCGCACAAACAGCGTTACATCAAAGCCAGCCTCCGCCAGTTGCCACGCATAGGTGGTACCAATCACACCTGCACCGAAAATGAGTATCTTCATGGTATGTGTTTTGTCAAATGTTTTATTTGCGTTACGCTAAATTATCTTCAAAAATAGTAACACTTCCGCATATTTTGCATTATTTTTACAGATAATCCGTTGCCGGAAGCATTATTTCAGCCTTATGTCTGACACACCGAGAAAATCATACCTTGATACACCCATCGAGTATTTGAAAGGCGTGGGCCCAAAGCGTGCAGAGATGCTGCGGGCGGAGGTTGACATCCACACCTTCCGTGATCTGCTGGAATATTATCCTTTTCGGTACATCGACCGCAGCCGCTTTTATGCGATCAGTGAAGTGCGGGGCGACATGCCCTATGTGCAGCTCAAGGGCAGGATATCTAACATACAGTTGCATGGCCGGCAGCGAACCAACAGGATGACTGCTGAACTGCGCGATCAGACAGGCACCTTGGAGCTGGTATGGTTCAGGGGCTTTAAATGGATCAGGGATCAGTTTAAGCCCGGGGTGGAATATATTGTCTTTGGGAAGCCTGCCGCGTTTGGCGACAATTACAACATCGCTCATCCGGAGGTAGAACCTGTCTCGGCCGGAGCCATAAACCAGTCTTCGGGGATGCAGCCCGTATACCATTCCACAGAAAAACTAAAGTCAAGAGGCCTTGATAGCCGGGGAATAGGTAAACTGCTGAAGGTTCTTATACCCCAGAGCCGCAAGCATATCAGGGAAAGCCTTCCGGGGTCCATCCTGGCGTCATTGAAGCTCATGGAAAAAGATGAGGCCTTGCTGCATGTGCATTTTCCCGGAGATGCGCTAAAACTGAAAAAGGCAAGGGCCCGGCTCAAGTTTGAAGAACTCTTTTACATCCAGCTGAACCTGTTGCGGCAAAAATTGTTGCGCAACGAAAAAGCTACAGGTTATGTTCTGCCGGAGATCGGTGATTATTTTAATACATTTTACCACAAAGGGCTGACTTTTGAACTCACCGGTGCACAAAAGCGTGTTTTAAAGGATATCAGGGGTGACACGTTGTCTGGCAAGCAGATGAACAGATTGCTTCAGGGCGATGTAGGCAGCGGAAAGACGGTGGTAGCCGTGATGAGTATGCTCATGGCCCTGGATAACGGATTGCAGGCCTCCCTGATGGCGCCAACGGAAATTCTTGCTTTTCAGCATTACGAGTCGGTGAGCGCCATGCTTGGCAGTATGGGTGTTCGTGTGGGTTTGCTAACGGGGTCTACCAGGGCTGCTGAAAGGAAGGTGATGCTTCAGGAGCTGCAGGAGGGCACGATGCACATTTTGATCGGCACACATGCACTGATTGAGGATGCTGTGCGCTTTAACAAGCTTGGGATGGTAGTTATCGATGAGCAGCATCGTTTCGGGGTAGCCCAGCGGGCAAGGCTCTGGAAGAAAAGCGAAACATTGCCACATGTGCTGGTCATGACGGCCACGCCAATACCCCGCACACTAGCTATGACCCTGTATGGCGACCTCGACGTATCGGTTATCGATGAGCTCCCGCCCGGACGCAAACCGATCAAAACGGTACATCAATACGACAGGAACAGGCTGAAGGTCTTTGGCTTTATGCGCGATCAGATCAGAAAAGGCCGGCAGATATATGTGGTATATCCCCTGATAAAAGAATCGGAAAAGCTCGATTTGAAAGATTTGAACGATGGCTATGATAGCATTGTCAGGGAGTTTCCCTTACCTGATTACTCGGTAAGTATTGTGCATGGCAAGATGAAGCCGGCAGATAAGGATTATGAGATGCAACGTTTTGTGTCAGGCCAGACACATATCATGGTGGCTACTACTGTGATAGAGGTGGGTATTGATGTACCCAACGCCTCCGTGATGGTCATTGAGAGTGCTGAGCGCTTTGGTTTGTCGCAGCTTCACCAGTTGCGTGGCCGTGTGGGCAGGGGTGCTGACCAATCATATTGTATCCTTATGTCGAAGGATGAGCTTAGTGCCGATGCCCGCAAGCGTCTTTCGGTGATGGTGTCGAGCAATGACGG
>SLEW01000098.1 GCA_007124575.1 Bacteroidales bacterium
CGCTGTGCGGATCAAGCTCCTTCAGCATGCCCCTGATAGCATCTTCTACCAGCTTTTCATCTTCCAATTCTTCTATATAGGCGAATTCTATGAACTGTATGGCCCGCTGCAGCTTTTCAAACTGGTCCTGGCTTACCTGGGCTGTAGATACGAATGATAATGACATGATGACAGCCAGAAATGCTGTCAGGTAACGGATTATTCTGTGTGGACTATTCATGTGTTTATAATTTTTATATTTCAACCAGATGCCTTTCCCGCCCATGCGAGGGAAGCACACCATGCAATAACCATCGTCATTGGTGTCAATGGATTTGGCATGGCTCGGTTCATATGTTTGAATTTTGTTTATAAATTAAAGGGTATGCTGATGATGCGTGTGTTTCGTAACGCGTAATTCCGAAGATCATACCATGGGTATTTGTCGGTTTTACCTGCTAAACCCTATGAAAAAAATGAAACAATGCGTACTTTTGTTCAAATCTTCTCAAAAATGAGGCCACAATCCCAATAATCACCTAAAAGTTGTTGAAGTTGAAACAAACAGCCCACAAAGGTAAAAAAAAGGAAGAAACCAGCCGCATACTGGTGAGCTTAACCTATCCGCTTGTTTTTGTCATCGTGCTGTGGCTTATTAAAAGCATCAGCATGCTCCTGGATGTTGAGTTGTATCAATATGGAATTTATCCGCAAGATCCCGCTGGATTAAAGGGTATACTGTTTTCACCTTTCATTCACGGAAGCATTTCTCACCTGGCCTCTAACTCTATTCCGCTGCTGGTTCTGGGTGCTGCCCTGTTTTATTTTTACAGAGAGGTTGCTCCGCAGGTTATCATTGGTTCTTTTCTGATTACAGGAATTTGGGTATGGATCATTGCACGTGAATCATATCACATCGGCGCCTCCGGAATTGTTTACAGCCTGGCTTCCTTCCTCTTCGTCAGCGGCATTATGCGGCGCCACCCCCGCCTGATGGCACTTTCCTTGCTGGTATCCTTCCTGTATGGCGGAATAGTATGGGGAATATTTCCCATCAAAGACCACATCTCATGGGAATCTCACCTGATGGGACTCATTGCCGGGGTAATTCTGGCCATTTTCTTTAAGAAACATGGACCACAACGTCCGGTATATTCATGGGAAATTGAAGAAAAAGAAGAAGAGGAAGAAATGGAAAATGATCCCGTGGAAGAAAACAAAAGCACCGAAAAGGATGCATGGCACGTGGAATACGACTATAAACCCCGCCGGTCAAGATCCCGCTGAACATCTTTTTCTTTAATGGATTCTCTTTTATCGTATTTCTTTTTTCCCCTGGCCAGGGCAATATCAAGCTTAGCCAGACCTTTCTCGTTAATATATAGCAAAACCGGGACAAGCGTAAATCCCCGCTCTTCGATACGGGTTTTAAGCTTTTTCAACTCCCTGGCAGTGAGTAACAGTTTGCGATCCCTTTTGGGCTCATGGTTGCGGAATGAAGCATGGGAGTATTGCGAAATATGCATGTTTCTTACAAAAAGCTCATTGCCAATAAATACGCAGTAAGCTTCGCTTATGCTTGCCTTGCCGGCACGTATCGACTTTATCTCCGTACCCGTTAGCATAATGCCAGCAGCATATTCCTCCACAAGGAAATACTCAAAGGAGGCCTTTTTGTTCTTTATTTCAATCTTGGAAGGTTTCATGACCATTGTTTGATATGCGAAATTAATAAGAATATCGCGGCTTGCAGAATTTTTGTTCGGACTTCAAACCAAATACTCAAATAAATGTTGCTTTATTGTTGCTTTATTGATAAAAAAATATACTTTTGCAAAAAAAAACAAACCCATTACGCTATGTATTGGACACTAGAACTTGCTTCTAAACTTGAAGACGCCCCATGGCCTGCAACAAAAGAAGAACTTATCGATTATGCTTTG
Organism: Bacteroidales bacterium; assembly: GCA_007124575.1. Classification (GTDB taxonomy): domain Bacteria; phylum Bacteroidota; class Bacteroidia; order Bacteroidales; family UBA7960; genus PUPG01. The sequence goes on from SLEW01000098.1 coordinate 1,923, forward strand.
AGATCAGGAGCCCCCATGGAAGTCATTGAAAACCTTCAGGAAATTGAGGATGAAGGTGATGTATATGAAAGCATTGAAGACATCTGGCCGGACTACCCGACCAAAGATGACTTCTTTTTTCATGAAGATGAGTATTAACGATACCCTAATCCAATATTACAATGAAAAGCCGGCGTAATGCCGGCTTTTTTGTGGCCTGCCCGACTGTGATTTATGCATATAAATGATTAACTTTGCCCTTCTGTAAAAAACTGCGCGTATGCTTAATATCATCAAAAAACTATTTGGCTCAAAGGCAGATAGAGACTACCGTGAGATAAAAGATGTCCTGGAAAAGACCATTGCGACCTATGAGGAGATAAAAACCCTTGATAACGATCAGCTTCGTGCCAAAACGCAGGAATTTAAGGAGCGCATTTCGGGATACGTAGCCGAAGAACAACGCCAGATAGATACACTCCGGGAATACCTGGATACCAATTTCGATATTGATGTAGAAGAAAAGGAAAAGATCTACAAACAAATCGACCAGCTTGATGACCGCCAGAATGAGAAGACCGAGGAGCTTTTGGCGGAGCTTATTCCTGAAGCTTTTACCGTTATAAAGGAGACGGCAAGGCGTTTCAACGACAATGCAGAGGTAGATGTGCTGGCCAATGACTTCGACAGGGAGCTTGCCGCCAAACGTCCAAGTATTGAAATACGCGGCGAACGGGCCTATTATAAGAATCAATGGGTGGCAGGCGGTAATACGATTACCTGGGACATGGTACACTATGATGTACAGCTTATTGGCGGGATACACCTTCATAAGGGAAAAATTGCCGAAATGGCTACAGGAGAAGGGAAAACGCTTGTGGCCACATTGCCTGTTTATCTCAATGCCCTCTCCGGGAAAGGGGTGCATATCGTTACCGTGAATGACTACCTTGCTAAAAGAGACTCAGAATGGATGGGTATGCTATTCGAATTTCATGGTATGAAAGTAGACTGCATCGATAAATATTCTCCCCATTCCGTAGAAAGACGTGCCGCATACCAGGCCGATATTACATATGGCACCAACAATGAGTTTGGTTTTGACTACCTGCGCGACAACATGTCACGAAACCCCGAAGAACTGGTGCAGCGCAAGCTTAACTATGCCATTGTGGATGAGGTAGACTCCGTATTGATCGATGATGCCAGAACGCCGCTCATTATTTCCGGCCCCACGCCCAAGGGTGAACAACATGAGTTTCATGAACTGAAGCCCAAGGTGGAAAAGCTTTACAGCGCACAACGTATGCTGGTAACCAACCTCCTGGCAGAAGCACGCAAGCTCTTACTGCCAAAAGAAGGTGAACCAGATGAGAAAAAAGGCGGAGAGGTTCTGCTGCGCTGCCATCGCGGTCTTCCCAAAAACAAAGCTCTTATCAAATTCCTTTCCGAGCCGGGCATAAAAACCATCCTGCAAAAAACCGAGAACTTTTACATGCAGGAGCAAGGCAAGCATATGCATAAGATCGATGATGATCTGTTTTTCGTTATCGAAGAAAAGACCAACTCCATTGAGCTTACCGAAAAGGGCATTGATTTGATCACCAGCCAGACAGACGACCCCAACTTTTTTATCCTGCCTGACATCGGCTCTGAAATGGCCGAGCTGGAGAAGTCTGACCTCCCCGCGGAAGAAAAGATGGAGAAAAAAAATGAGACGCTCAATGATTTTCAGATTAAAAGTGAACGGGTACATACCATTAACCAGCTCTTAAAGGCTTATACGCTTTTCGAAAAGGATACGGAATATGTGATCGTTGACAATAAAATTAAGATTGTGGATGAGCAAACCGGCCGTATTATGGAGGGCCGGCGCTATTCTGACGGGTTGCACCAGGCCATCGAAGCCAAGGAGAATGTCAAAGTAGAAGCGGCTACACAAACCTATGCCACGGTTACATTGCAGAACTATTTCCGTATGTACCGCAAGCTGGCTGGCATGACAGGTACTGCAGAAACTGAAGCAGGGGAGTTCTGGAATATTTATAAACTGGATGTCGTAGTGATCCCCACACACCGGCCGATCATACGTGATGACAGAGAAGATCTGATCTATAAAACCAAGCGTGAGAAATATAACGCCATCATCGATGAAGTCGTTGAGCTTGTAAGTCTCGGACGTCCTGTGCTGGTAGGTACCACATCAGTAGAGATCTCCGAGCTTTTAAGCCGAATGCTCAAGTTGCAGTCTATAAGCCACAACATCCTGAATGCAAAGCAGCACCAGCGTGAAGCGCAGGTTGTAAAAGAAGCAGGTCAGCCAGGCCAGGTGACTATCGCCACGAACATGGCAGGGCGGGGGACTGATATCAAGCTCGGGGTCGGTGTTCGCGAGGCCGGGGGCCTCGCCATCGTAGGTACTGAGCGCCATGAATCGCGGCGTGTTGACAGGCAGCTTCGCGGTCGTGCCGGACGCCAGGGAGATCCGGGCTCGTCGCAATTTTTTGTGTCGCTGGAAGATGACCTCATGCGTGTTTTTGGCTCCGGCCGGATATCTGCATTGATGGACCGCATGGGCCTGAAAGAAGGAGAAGTGATCCAGCACAGCATGATCACCAAGTCAATTGAAAGGGCACAAAAGAAAGTGGAGGAGAACAACTTTGGCATAAGGAAGCGACTTCTTGAATATGACGACGTGATGAACGCCCAGCGTGAGGTGATCTACAAAAAGCGCCGCAACGCCCTGTTCGGAGAAAGGCTGGCCGTAGACATCGCAAACATGATGTTTGACACCTGCGAGCAAATGATCCTGGAATACCAGGAAAGTGCAGACTTTGATGGGTTTACTTTCGAGCTTCTACGCACTTTTGGCATGGAGTCTCCCTTTCCCGAAACAGAATTCCTGGAAAGCAAAGCCAGCAAGCTTACCGATACACTGTATGAAAAAGCGCTGGAAACCTACAAGCAGAAAAGCGAGCATATTGCCAAAACAGCCTTCCCTGTCATCAAGCAGGTATATGAAAAAGCTTCCGAAAAATATGAAAACATCGCCATCCCCATTACTGACGGGATGAAGACGATGAACATGATAGCCAACCTGAAAAAGGCATACGAGACGGATGGACGCGAGGTGGTACTCGCCATAGAAAAAGGCATCACCCTGGGAATCATTGACAATTCCTGGAAAGACCATCTGAGGGAAATGGACGACCTGAAGCAGTCTGTACAGAGTGCCGCCTACGAACAAAAAGATCCCCTGCTGATCTATAAGTTTGAGTCATTTGAACTCTTCAAGCGCATGATTGGCAAGGTCAACAAGGACATCATCTCCTTCCTTGGGAAGGCGCGCCTGCCTGTAAAAGATCCTGCACTGATACAGCGCGGAACGGACCAGCAAAAGACAGACATGAGCAAGCTTAAAGAAGGGCGCAGTGACATTCCTGGCGGCAAAGGCGGCCAGCAAAAAACCCAACCGGTTCGTGTTGAGAAAAAAGTAGGAAGAAACGAAGCTTGTCCCTGTGGAAGTGGTAAAAAATTTAAGCACTGTCACGGCAAAGGCAACTAGGTGGAACCCATCAATAAGTTTATATGTTTACATTTACAACCCAGGTAAGAGTCAGATACGCCGAAACAGATCAGATGGGTTTTGTTTATTATGGAAACTATCCCCAGTATTATGAAGTAGCCCGGGCAGAAGCCATGCGGGACGCAGGAATGACATACAGGGAAATGGAAGAAAAAGGGATAGTAATGCCCATAGCCCGGATGGACATCAAATACATCAGACCCGCCAGGTATGATGACCTCTTGACAATCAAAACAACCGTTCCTGCCATGCCAGCCTCACGTATGCATTTTGATTACGAAATCTATAACGAGGCAGGTAAGCTCCTGAACAAAGGAACCACCATTCTTGCTTTCTTGAAAAAAGAGACAGGCAGACCATGCGCAGCACCTGAATGGTTTATCAACCGGCTTGAAAAAAAGTTTCAGGATACCAAATGATCAAACTGATCACTCTACTGCCCCGGTAAGTGCAGAGAGCCAATCAGATTTTTTTATCAGAGAATTAAATGTATTCCGAATTTTAAAAATAACGCATAATGAAAGAAATGAGAATTGTTTTGGGAGAAAACCAAAAAGTGGATGCCCACTTCAAAGGACATGTGATACAAACCGACCAATCCGAAAAAGCAGGAGGCGACGACACCCACGCTTCGCCATTTGACCTTTTTCTGGCATCGATCGGAACTTGCGCAGGGTATTATGTGAAGTCATTCTGCAAACAGCGGGGCATCTCTGAAAAAGGCATTCACCTGGTTCAGCGGATGAACGTTGATGAAGCAACAAGAATGATAGACAGCATCGAGATAGATATCATCCTTCCTGCCGACTTTCCCGAAAAGTACAAAGAATCTGTTATCAAGGCGGCAGGTGCCTGTACTGTAAAAAAACATATCGCAAACGCCCCTGAATTTATTGTGCAAACGGTGTCAGCATAAATGCCATTAAGGTACATGCGCATTTGTGTATGATATATTTTCAGGATTATATGTACCTGGTAAGTACATCTTAATATATTATAGCTGATGAAAAAAACACTTGTCATTGGTGCCAGTCCCAACCCATTAAGGTACAGCCATAAAGCTGTTAAAAGGCTGCGCGAATACGATCATGAGGTTGTGGCCATTGGTAAGAGAGAAACACAGATTGAGGATGTGGAAGTGATCAAAGAAAAACCGCCCCTGGAAGGAATACATACCGTCACCCTGTATGTTGGCCCTCAAAACCAGGATGAATATCTTGATTACATCGTATCATTAAAGCCTGAACGCATCATTTTTAATCCCGGCACCTATAATGATACCCTGGAAGAAATGGCAAAGGAAGCCGGAATTGACTGTATTGAAGATTGCACCCTGATCATGCTTAGCAGCGATTCCTATTAAATAATGCATTTTTTGAATTAGTAAAAACAGATACAATGGATACCAGAGATAAAGGATTTGACTCAAAACTGATACATGCAGGTATGTTCGACGATCAATTTGGAAGTGCTACCGTGCCTATTTATCAGACCAGCACTTTTCGTTTTAAAAATGCAGATCACGGAGCTGCATGCTTTGCCGGTGACTCTGAGGGCTATATTTATACCAGGCTTAACAATCCAACCATTGACTCGCTAGAAAAGCTTATCGCTGAGCTTGAAAACGGTTACAGGGGCATTGCTACCAGTTCGGGCATGGGCGCAGTTAATACCATTTATGGTGCCTTTCTCAAACAAGGGGATCACATGATCAGCACGGATGCTGTTTATGGACCTTCCCGGGTGGTTATGGAAAAACACTACAGCAAATTTGGTGTTGAATCAACATATTTAGATACAACCAAGCCTGATCTTGTTCGCAAAGCCATAAAGCCCAATACCCGGATGCTTTATATTGAAACCCCTGCCAATCCCACGATGTCTGTAACCAACCTTAAAGAGATGGTTGCCATAGCCAGGGAGCATAACCTGATCACGGTAGCAGACAACACCTTTTGTTCACCCTACCTTCAAAAACCACTGGATTTTGGAGTGGATGTAGTCTTTCATTCCATCACAAAGTTTTTGAATGGTCATGCTGACATTGTAGGCGGTATAATTGTAAGCAAAAACAAAGAGCTTGACAGTCAGCTTCGCCCCATGATGGTCAACCTGGGGTGCAACATGGATCCTCACCAGGCATATATGGTGATTCGGGGGCTTAAAACGCTCTCTTTACGAATGGATCGTTCCCAGGAGAATGCCATGACCATAGCCCGTTTCCTGGAAGAACACCCGAAGGTGGACTGGGTTAAATATCCCGGGCTGGAGAGTCATCCGCAATTTGACCTGGCTAAAAAACAAATGAACGGTCCGGGTGCCATGATCAGTTTTGAGCTGAGGGGAGGTTTGCCTGCCGGAAAGACCCTGATGAATGAGGTAAAGCTCTGTATGTTGGCGGTTTCGCTGGGTGGCGTTGAAAGTCTTATCCAGCACCCTGCATCCATGACACATTCCAAGATGGATAAAGAAGCCAGGGAAAAATCAGGCATCACGGATGGCCTTGTAAGGTTCTCTGTGGGGATAGAAAACGTGGAAGACATCATTGACGATCTGACACAGGCCTTCGACAAGGTATAAATACACGCTTTAACAGAATTACTTTTACCTTTCTCACCTGAGAAATATTTCTAATTTTGCAAATAATAAATGGTTTAATAAATTGTTTTGTATCCACTGCCCGGAAGGTTGGGCACTCACACTTGCCAGCAAGTGTATATAACGAAGATAACTTCAAACTTTGATTAGTAATTAGACAGTCTTATGGAAAACAAGGAACAACTGAACCCCAATGCCTCTTCAGGCCAAACCGGGGAAGAGAATCTGGCCGGCAAAACGGTTAAAGACGAACAGCCCACCCAAAAAACCAACACAACTCAGCAAACAGAAGATGAAAAGCCTGCGGAAGAAAAACCGTTAAAGGAGGAGCCCGAAGAGCAAAAGGCCCCGGAGGAAGTATCTGCTGAAGAAAAGCCCGCAAAGGAGGAGCCCGAAGAGGAAAAGGCCCCGGAGGCTGATGAGGATAACAGTGATACCCTGGTGGAGAAATACGCTTCCATGAACCGCGAGGAACTGGTTAATACCGTGGAAGAGTTGGTTAAACATGAGGATGTCAATTACATTAGAAAGCACATAGGATTTATTAAGGCTTCATACCGGAAACTTTTGCGGGAGGAGAACATGACAGCCTTTGAGCAAAAGCTTGGCAAAGAAGATACCGCAG
>SLEW01000185.1 GCA_007124575.1 Bacteroidales bacterium
ATCCGGGGTGGCACCGATGGTGCACGGCTATCTTATATGGGCCTTCCCTGCCCCAACATCTTTGCCGGCGGGCACAATTATCACGGGCGCTTTGAATTTATTCCCCTGGAAAGCATGGAAAAAGCCACGCAGACCATCATCCAGATCATCAGGCTAACAGCCGGACAAGCTCTGTAAGACGGCTGGAGTAAGCATACTCATTGTCATACCAGGAGAGGACCTGTATGAAGTTGTCGCCAAGGACACGGGTCATGGGCGCATCGAAAACAGACGAATGGGGGTTTCCTACAATGTCACCGGAAACCACTGGATCTTCACAATACTCGATGATGTTGCGCATTTGGTTACGCGACGCTTCAAAGACCAGGTTGTTGACATCCGCCTTACTTGCCTTTTCAATAAGAATGGCATTGAGCTCCACAAAAGATCCGCAACTCACGGGAACCCGGCTTGCAAAACCATCGAAGCGGTCTCTCATTGAAGGCATGATGTCATGCACCGCCTTAATGGCACTCGTGGTGGTAGGTATGATGTTTTCATTGGCACAACGGGCGCGCCGCAGGTCCTTGTGAGGACCATCCATCACATTCTGGCTGTTGGTATAGGGATGAACGGTATTCATAAAGGCACGGTCTATCCCCCATGCCTCATCAAAGAGCTTTAGCAGCGGTGCAATACAATTCGTGGTACAGGAAGCATTGCTCACGATCCTGTGCCCGGGCTCAAGCGTATGTTCGTTCACTCCTGACACCACCATGTTGTCAAGAGGTTCATCTGGCGGACAGGAAAGAATGACCCTCTTTACTCCAGGTTGCAGATGTGCTTCCAGTGCACCACGTGTCAGGAACATTCCTGAGGACTCAATGACAACATCCACATCATGTTTGTTCCAGGGGATCTCCCCGGGATGAAGACGGTCATATTTTGCAATCTCATGCCCGTTTATACGCAGGAAAGCACGGTCTTCATCGCCTGCGACCTGGCAGCCAAAAGCCCCGTGAACACTATCATACTTTAACAAATGTACCAGGGTCAGCATTGGCATAGGGTCGTTAACAGCCACGATCTCCATGTCATCACAATTATGAATAAGCCTGAAAACAAGCTTCCCTATCCTTCCTATTCCATTTATTCCAACCTTGATCATCAGTAAATTGTATAAAAAATTATCCACAGAGGAACTCTGTGTCTCAAAAGATTATAATATAAGAACAAAACATCATATATCCAGGTCTAACCGGATCTGTTTCTCCTTATCATCAGTACCAGTTCTTTCATCACGAGGCTTTTCCCTGCCCTTATCCGGCTCAGCAGTCCGGGACTTTTCCTTTCCCTTACCCGGATCTTCAGGCCATGGCTTTTCTCCATCCTTGCTTGCAGGATCTGAACTTTTTTCTTGCCCATCGCCTGCTTGTTCTTTCACTTCGGGCTCCGGCTCATCAACTCTGACAGGCTCCAGCCATTCCACATCTTTGATCTCCGTGTTAGCAAGTCTCTTGCCACGCGCACGCACACTCTTTACGGCAATAAACTCGTGTACGTCAATCTCTTCTTCGGTCTTCTGGCGTCGCTCCGATTCCGGGAACCTGACCCGGAGGCGCGGATAGGTATCGGTGGTAACAAGGATCAGCTTGTTATCCTCATTGTCGCCTGAAAAAGTTTGAACCTTTCCGTTTGCTTCCGGCTCAAAACGCTTAATGTAGTGATAGCCTTGTCCGGCATCATAATAAATGGCCGTAATGATGGTTCCGTGAAGCAGCTTTTGAAGAATGACGGGGTTCTCTTCAAAATGATTGGAAAGATCAAAGGTCATAACCCTGTAGTTGCCTGCTGCATAAATGGCCAGGAGTTTCTCATCACCTTTGAAATCACCCAGGTATTTGCCGCGGTTGTCGGAGTTAAGGCGCAACACCGTGTCATCAAACCATATTCCAATAGCACCAAGGGTGGATACCCCTTCATCTTTGAGCACGATACGGCGCACTGCATGTTTGGTGAGAATGTTACCGGCAGCACCCCTGCCTTTGATGGCCAACTCGCTGAAAGCCATGTCGAGGACCGTCTTTTTCAGCCTGGGTTTATGTCTCAGATATACGGTTACCACCTCGGCCTCACCATTTGGGTTGGCTGTAAAGTAAAGCACCTTGCTGCCCTTCGTTCCCCTGGTGAGGTCATATTCTTTATCCCTCGTAACCCCTTTTACAGGGAAGCGCTTCATGTAGGTGGCACCACCCTGACCATCACGGTAGATAACATTATATATGGTGCGCTCATCATTACGCTCAAAAACACCAATATGTATGATGTTCTTTCCCACATAGGATTTGTCATTTACCTTGGTAACCACGTAGGTGCCATCCTCGCGGAATACAATGATGTCGTCCAGATCGGAACACTCACAGACAAACTCGTCCTTTTTCAGCCCGGTACCAGCAAACCCCTCTTCCCTGTTCACATAAAGTTTGGCATTGGCCACCGCTACACGTGATGCATCAATGCTGTCAAAGTACCTGATCTCCGTTTTTCGTTCCCTTCCCTTCCCGAATTTTTTCTTAATATCCTGGAAATAATTTATAGCATGTTCCACGATGTGATCCAGATGATATCTAACCCGGGTAAGGCGCTCTTCTACCTTTTTAATCTCCTTCTCGGCTTTAAAACTGTCGTATTTTGAGATCCTCTTGATTTTTATCTCAGTAAGATGAATGATATCATCCCTTGTGATCTTTCTGTAGAATTGCTCCTTGAAAGGATCTAACCCTTTGTCAATGGTTTTTATGACGGATTCCCAGGTTTCGCAGGTTTCGATATCCCTGTAGATGCGGTTTTCGATGAATATCTTTTCCAAACTGGCATATAGCAGGCGCTCCAGGAGCTCATCCCGTTCAATTTCGAGTTCCTTGCGAATCAGCCCAACGGTTTTGTCGGCAGAGATTTTCAGTACCTCATTCACATTCATGAAGCGGGGTTTTCCGCCTTCGATCACACAGCAGTTGGGAGAGATGCCCACTTCGCAATCGGTGAAGAGATAGAGGGCGTCGATGGCCTGATCGGGCGAGATGCCTGATGCCAGATGTATTACGATCTCTACGTGCTCGGCCGTATTATCCTCTATTTTCTTGATCTTGATCTTCCCCTTGTCATTGGCCGTAACGATGCTGTCCATCAGGCTGACAGTAGTGGTGCCAAAAGGGATCTCGTTAATCACCAGGGTTTTTTTGTCCTGGATATTAATCTTTGCGCGGATACGTATTTTGCCGCCACGCATACCCCCGTTGTATTTGGAGAAATCCGCATAGCCGCCCGACTGAAAATCAGGCAGGATATCAGGCTCTTTCCCTTTGAGGTAATCAACAGAGGCATCGATGAGTTCATTAAAGTTATGGGGTAATATTTTTGAAGCGAGCCCCACCGCGATGCCTTCCACGCCTTGTGCCAGCAGCAGGGGAAATTTCACCGGCAGATAAAGGGGTTCCTTATTACGGCCGTCGTAACTGGTCTTCCAGGTTGTTGTTTTGGGATTATACACTACTTCGAGAGCAAACTTCGAAGGTCTGGCTTCGATATAGCGGGGCGCAGCAGAGCTGTCGCCGGTAAGGATATTGCCCCAGTTCCCCTGGGTGTCAATAAGCAGGTCTTTCTGACCAAGCTGCACCAGGGCATCGCCTATGGAGGCATCTCCGTGTGGATGGTATTTCATGGTGTGACCAATAATGTTGGCCACCTTGTTATACCTCCCATCATCAAGCTCCTTCATGGCATGCAGTATGCGGCGCTGAACAGGTTTCAGACCATCACGGATCTCCGGCACTGCGCGCTCCAGGATTACATAAGAAGCATAATCAAGAAACCAGTCCTGGTACATGCCCGACAAACGGGTTGCCTTCCCGCCCTCGCCCCCTGAAGATTCCTGCGGATCATTTGAATCTTCCAAAGAAAAGCGGGGATCAAACGCTTTGTCATTGTCCATATTATCTTCGCCAATCATATTTAGTATGCTGTAAACCCAGATGTTAAAGAAGGCTATGCCCGTTACCTGCCACACACTCAGATCACAATAGTGTTGTTACGTGGTATCTGACGGGAATTCTGAATGTGCAAATTTATAAATAAATCCAAGAGGACCTGCAGGAAGCCGGTCTATTTCCAGAACCTGATGATAAGTATCTCAAACAGAATAAAAAGGAGTGCAAGGATCAGGAAAAGTCGCCACAGCTGTTGCCCCATTCCCATTTCGTGAAGCACCTGGTCTAATGGTTTACCGGCTGTATCTACCACCTGGATGGCTTCAACCTGCAGGTCTGCGAGTTCTTCTTCAAGCTCATCCTGTTCGTAGGCCTCCAACATAGACTCGCGGCGATCATAGTTAAAAGACACACCTCCAACCTGCTGATCCCCATAGAAAAGGCTGTAGTTAGCAGCTTCTTCGATCTGATCATGGAAAAACATCTGCATCTGGTTTCCCACGCGGCGCTGCTCGGGGATAACTTCAAAGCCTTCTTTCCTGACAGAAAACACCTGTTCTGTCTGGCTTGTACGCCGGGGTGTCACAATGGCTTCGTCTGTGCCAATGGTATTATACAACGTCTGCATATACCCACTCTGAAGGGCAATGTTAGCCATCAGCGGCACAAAGACCGAATGGCGCTGGAAATTGCTGTATGCGTTGTCCATAGGAACTGCTGAGAGGAAAAGCTTGCCATCGCCCGCAGGATAAGAAGCAAAAAACGGCAATCCGTTTTGCAGCTGCAAAATGTCTTCTCCCATGCTTCCCACCTGCCTGTTGATCCTGTAGTACTGGGAGGCCCGGGGCAAATCAAGTTGCTCCGGGATGTGCTCAAAGACGTCATCAAACACAGGATGCAATTCATTAAGAGAACTCACGCGTACCGCAGCGGTGTCATGCCCTTCAAAGGTGTCTGCATTAAGCAGGCTCAGGAAATCATTGTAGCTTGCCAGGTTAGCACCATCTTTGGGGAAGACCACCAGGCTGCCACCGGCCTCCGCAAAACGCTGGAGCTCTGAAGCCATGCCGGCAGATATCCTGTCAAAACCGTCCAGGATGATAGTCTGATAGTCTGAAAATGCAGAATAATCGACAGACAAGGCCGGCATCGTTCCATAATCAAAGAGATCATCTCCTTCAAAGAGTGCACGCAGGTAGGTGTTCCGGCCATCACCCTCAAGAGTTAAAACAGGGATTTCAGAAGACACCTGGTATGTAAAATATAGCCTGTCGTCAAAAGTCACCGGGTAATCCCTGATCTCCACATGTGCTTGTTGCAAGGGCTCCGTGCCTGCCGACCAACTCAGCTCTATCGTCTCTTGTTCGCCATGTCTTATATCATAGGAAACCACCGAGCGCTGCCTGTCATTAACAAATAAACGCAAAGGCTGATTTTCCAAATCCTGTGTGCCATCATTACGGATACGAACAAACATGCTTACAGGTTGATCCGTAAGAATCACAGGGCTTTCTGTCCAGAGCGAGTCGATGTAAACATTATCTGCCTGTTGGGCTTGCAGTGGTATGAAATAAGCCTGTTGCTCCATTTCCTGTGGGATATCATCCAGGCCTGAGGTACTTTTTTGGAAGTCGCTGAGGTAATACGCTCGCTGCCGTTCGAAAGGCTCATCATCAAAGAGCTCTTTCTTGCGCGTCATCACATCGGCAATGCTTCGTGTCCTGGCTGATTCACCGACTTGTTCAACAAGATCGACAAACGCCTCGCGGCTCACAAAGCGCTGATGACGGCCTTCAAAGTCATTGGTAAGAAGCAAAAAGCGGTCTCCATGGCTATACATGCGGGCTATTTCAAGGGCACGCTCCCTGGCTTCATCCAGCAACCGTCCCTGCCCTGCCATCGCATTCATGCTGAATGAGTTGTCAATATATACACTCACCGCATTCCCTTCAGGGCTGATATCTTCTTCACCTGCAGGAATATAAGGCCTGGCAAAAGCCATCACCAGAAACGCAATAGCCAGGATGCGCGCCAACAGCACCAAAAGCTGTTTCAGGCGGGACTCCCGGTCTGATGCCTCGCTTAACTGCTGCAAAAAGGCAATATTAGGGAAGTAGACCGTGCGAAAACGCCTGAAACGAAACAAGTGAATGATAATTGGGATGCTTATGGCCAACAGGGCAAATAAAAATCCGGGGAAAACAAAATTCATATGTTCTGATGCTATCTTTTCTAATTAATAAAAATCCAGGAACCCTTCAGGTCCCTTTACATAATAACCTTACAAAATTACATTTATTTCTCCGGAAGGGAATAATCTAAATTTGTACTCCGATTTATTAGTTGGTGTTCGACAAAAAAAAGTGTAATTTTCCGAAATTTTTTACACATGCTATTATATAACCATTAATTCATCCTTATTATGCAAGAACGATTTATGAAGTTTACAGCAGCGATTTGCTTATTGTTTTTCAGTTTCAGTTTAGCAGCCATGGAGGATGCGCGTCTTTTGCGCTATCCGGATATCAGCGGCGACCAGGTTGTTTTCGTGTATGCCGGCAACATCTGGACGGTAGGTGCTGATGGCGGTGATGCCCGTCAGCTCACGTCCCACAAGGGTCTGGAGCTTTTCCCAAAGCTTTCACCTGATGGCCAATGGATTGCCTTTTCCGCAGAATACAGTGGAAGCCGGCAGGTATATGTGATGCCTGCAGAAGGCGGCACGCCCAAACAGCTCACATGGTATAATGACGTAGGCCCCATGCCCCCGCGTGGCGGCTTCGACAATGTGGTGCTGGGCTGGACGCCCGACAGCCGGAAAGTCCTGTTTCGCAGCAACCGTACCCCCTACGGAGGAAGAATGGGCAACTATTACCTGGCAGACATTGAAGGAGGCCTCGAAGAACCCCTTCCCATCCCGCACGGCGGCTTTGGAACGCTGTCCCCTGAAGGAGATAAAATGGCCTTCGCATATGTGGATCGCGAATTCCGCACCTGGAAGAGATATAAAGGGGGCCGGGCATCGAACCTCTGGATCTACGACCTGGAGGAAAATACATCATGGGAAATTACTGACTTTATTGGCACAGACCATATCCCCCATTGGCATGGCGACAAAATCTACTTTGCCTCAGACCGCGACAAGTGGCTTAACATCCATAGCTACGACACAAACACGGAAGAGGTGGAGCAGCTGACCTTTCATGATGATTTTGATGTGATGTGGCCCAGTGGAACAGGCGACCGCCTGGTTTATGAAAAAGGAGGCCATATCTACCGCATGGATCTGGATACGGAAGAGACAGAACGCCTTGTGATCAACATTCAGTATGATTTTGCCAACACCCTTCCCCATCGCAAAAATGTTAAAGATAACATTCACAGCATGGCTATCTCGCCAACCGGTAACAGGGTGCTTTTTGATGCACGTGGTGACATTTTTTCTGTACCTGCAGGAAAGGGGACAACCCATAACCTGACACAAGCCCAGGGCGTCCGTGCGGTATACCCACAGTGGTCGCCCGATGGCAGGTGGATCGCTTATTATGACGACAGCACAGGCGAGTACGAAATATACCTCCTGGAGAATACGGAAAATGCTGAACCCCGCCAGATGACAGAAGACAGCTGGGGGTGGAAGTACCAGCCCAGATGGTCGCACGACAGCCGCTACCTCGTCTTTTTTGACCGCAGCATGAAGCTCCAGCTGCTGGATGCGGAAAGTGGTGACCTGAGGGAGATCGACGCCCCCACCGCCGAGGAGATACGCCATTATGATTTCTCTCCTGACAACCGCTGGATCACCTATGCCAAAAGCAGCCGTAACGGCCAGGGCGCCGTTTGGGTCTACAACATTGAAGATGATGAAGCCACCCAGCTTACCGGAGACAAATACAGCGAAAGCAATCCGGTGTTCAGCAAGTGCGGGGAATACATCTTCTTTACTTCCAACAGGGACTTCAACCTGAGATTTTCAAGCTTTGAGTTTGATTACCTCTATGATCGTGCAACCCGCATTTATGCAATGCACCTTACCAATGAAAGCCCAAGACTCTTTGAGCCACAGGAAACAGTTGAACCCGGTCCGGATACGGAAAACAACAACAACAACAATAATGGTGACGAAGAAATCCATGTCGCTATTGAGTTTGAAGGGGCCAGCAACCGTGTGGTGGCCTTTCCGTTGGCTGCTGGAAGCTATGGAGGCCTGCAGGCTGTGACTGACGGCCTGGTATATCTTACCACAAGCGGTTTGCGCCGTTATGTGCTGAGCGAACAGGCCGACCAGTCTATCATGGATGGTGTCGGCAACGCTATCGTATCAGCCGATGAGAGCAGCTTCCTGTATTCCTACCGCGGCGATTACGGCGTAGAGAGCCTTGCTCCCGGTCGCACGGCCGGAGATGGCATGCTTGACCTGAACGACATGACCATGCGCATTGTACCTGAAAAAGAATGGGAACAAATATTTAAAGACGGATGGCGCATATACAGGGACTTTTTCTATGTGGAAAACCTTCACGAGGTGGATTGGGATGGTTTCTATGAGAGATACTCAGCCTTGCTTCCATATCTCAACCATAGGTTTGATCTTGACTACATGTTTGGTGAGATGATCGCTGAGACCAACACAGGACATGCCTACGTAGACTATGGTGATTTTGAACGTG
>SLEW01000312.1 GCA_007124575.1 Bacteroidales bacterium
ACCTTATCGCCTTCTTTAAACTTCATGTATTCTCCCGTTTATTCGATATGATAACGCCAAAAGATGCGTATTATTTACACTTCTTCAAATATTGTGCAAAATTAAAACAAATATGCATATTTGTTTCATCATTATGATGTTATGCATGCGGCAACAACTGTTAATAAAAGTTATTAATTTTGAGACCTGTACGGCGCTGTATGACATCGCCCTATTTTTAACCATCAATATTTGTTTCGCATGCAGGGAAAATTCATAAAGAACCTGGTTTTGTTGATGGTGCTAAACCTGCTGATCAAGCCTTTTTGGCTTCTGGGCATTGATCGTACGGTTCAAAATACGGTAGGTGCAGAGGAGTATGGTTTTTATTTTGCCGTATTCAACTTCTCCTTTCTTTTCAACATTCTGCTGGATCTTGGTATTACTAACTTTAACAACAAAAGCATAGCGCAAAACAGGGCACTGCTGACAAAATACCTGTCAAACATCCTGGTGCTGAAGCTGATTTTATTTGCCTTATACCTTGTTGTTACATTTGCCTCGGCGTATTTTATCAATTACAGTGCAGAGCAGATCAGGTTGCTTTATTTCCTGGCCTTCAATCAGTTTTTGCTGAGTTTTATTCTCTATTTGCGGTCAAACCTTGGCGGGCTGCACCTTTTTCGTACTGATGCTATGATATCGGTGCTTGACAGGATGCTGATGATCATCATATGTGCTCTCCTTTTATGGGGGAACCTGGTGGACGAGTTCCGGATCCAATATTTCGTTTATGCGCAAACGGCGGGCTATGGCATTACCGTACTGGTTACCTTTTTGCTGGTGGTGAGGCATGCTAAGCGGCGCTGGCTGCGATTGAACTGGAACTTCCCCTTTTTGCTTGCCATCGCGCGTAAGAGTTTTCCTTTTGCCGTGCTGGTGTTGCTGATGACCTTTTACAACCGCATCGACAGTGTTATGCTGGAAAGGATGCTGGGCGAAGGGGCACGGTATAGTGGTATTTACGCGTCGGCTTTCCGGTTGCTCGACGCTGCCAACATGATTGCGTACCTGTTCTCTGTGCTGCTGCTCCCTATCTTTGCCCGTATGATACAACAGAAGCAGCCGCTCGAAGGGCTTGCCAGGCTTGCTTTTACCCTGATTATCACACCGGCGCTTGCCGTGGCTGTGACCGCCATGTTTTACAGCACAGAAGTGATGCAAATGCTGTATCCCATCCATGGGGGTGAAACCCTCGAAGTTTTTCATTACAGGATTGAAGAGTCGGCAAGGGTGTTTGGTTTGCTGATGGCATGCTTTGTAGCCATATCTTCCACCTATATTTTTGGCACCTTGCTTACGGCCAACGGAAGCATGGGAAAACTGAACCTCATTGCTTTTTCCGGCATGCTATTAAACATATTACTCAATCTGCTGCTTATCCCGGTGCTTTTTTCCACCGGTTCAGCCATTGCGAGCCTTTTCACCCAGCTGCTTGTAGCGGTCACCCAGATTTTCATTGTGAAACGGATGTTCGGCTTTCGAATTAACTATATGCTGATAACAAAGTTCGTCGTGTTTTTATCCGGAATGGTGCTTTTCGCCTGGCTGTCGCGCCAGCTGCCTTTCCCGTGGCAAACAAGCCTGGTTATTCTTTTGGTTTGCGGGGCCCTGCTGTCTCTTCTCATCCGATTGATAAGCATAAAGCAAATATATCAGCTGATTCGCTATGGAGGTGCCTGATAATCTGATTTTTGAGTAATTATTAAATAGGTGATGCGTAATTTTCTTTAACTTTGGCGCCGTTTTGTCAATAAGATGTTATTCCATTCGTTATGTAATTGACTCTGAAATTTAATCATGTTTAATTTATCATATAAATCATGGATAATACCCATAAAGCATTTGACTCAACCAACGTTTTTGTATTTATCATCCGTTGGTGGAAGCACCTGTTTATCATTTGCGCTGTTGCGGCCATTGCTTCGGCCATTTTCAGCGGTCCGCGCTTTATCACCCCCAAGTATCAGTCGACGGTAACGATGTTTCCTGCCACGGGAGGCAGTGTGTCACAGTCGGTGCTTGCCGGTGCTGCTGCGCGTCAGGACTTTCTTGACTATGGGGAGGTAGAAGACGCCGAACGCCTGCTTCAGGTGCTCGAGTCGGGCAACATCAGGGATCGTATCCTGCAACGCTTCAATTTGTTGGAGCACTATGACATAGCTGAAGATGCGCAGTATAAATATACGCAACTCATGGAGGAGTATCGCAGCAACATTTCTTTTCGCCGCACGCAATATGGTGCCGTGGAGATCAGTGTGCGCGACAAGGATCCGGTCATGGCTGCAGACATTGCCAATGAGCTTTCTGCACTGGTAGATACGGTTCAGAATGAACTACGCTATGATCGTGCTGAACTTGCTTATGACGTAGCCAGTCGCCAGCTGAACAGGCTCCGTGAGCAGGTAAAGGAAGCCGAAGATACCTTGCGGCAGATCATGCATCTGGGTGTGTTTGAGCTGGAGGGTCAGTCTTCGATGATCACACGCCAGCTGGCAAAAGACATTTCTGCCGGGCATACCGAGGGTGTGGAAAGACTGGAAGACAGGCTGTCCCTGCTGGGCGACTATGGCGGAGCCTATGTGTTCAACAACGCCTATCTTATCAATGTGAGTGAACACCTTATCATGATCCAGCGCCGCTACCAGGAGGCCCGGTCTGACCTGGAGAGCTTCGTACCATTTAAGTTTGTGCTGGATGAGGCTTTTGAAGCAGAGCGAAAGGTGTTCCCCATCCGGTGGCTCATCGTCTTTATTTCAACCTTTGCTGCCGGTTTCATGGGCGTGATGATCATCATGGTATATGAAAACCTTGTCAGCAAAGGCATCATCAAACCGAAAACAGCAAAAACTCCAAAGGCCTGAATCACGTGTTACCTGAAAACAGACTGACATGGTTTTATGCAGCCAGTTTACTGTTTGCGGTGGTCAACATATTTTTGATCCTGCATGAAGTATACTGGCTAAACGCATTGCCCTTTGCCCTGGGCATCATGCTGCTGTTTTTCTTTTCCCTGGATAAGCTCATCCTGATTCTGGTGTTTCTCACACCCTTGTCCATAAATCTACGCTTCGACGAATTTGGCTTTACCGTGAACATGCCTACGGAACCCATCATGGTGGCCATCATGATGCTTTTTTTCCTGCGTCTGATATATGAAGGTCGGTATGACCAGAAGATCCTGAAACATCCTGTCACCATCCTGCTTCTCATAAATATTGTCTGGATGCTTGTTACTACTGTTACCAGTGAGATGCCCGTGGTTTCGGTCAAGTATTTTGCTGCTCGCATGTGGTTTGTCACCACATTCTTTTTTGTTGGGATATACATGTTCAAAGAGCCCAAAAGGATGCAGCAGTTCATGTGGTTTTTCGGCATTGCTCTGGTTATCGTGGTGATTGTGGCAACGGCCCGGCATTCTACCATGGGTTTTGAACGCCAGATGAATGTATGGGCGGTACATCCCTTTTTCAACGACCATACCCAATATTCAGCCGTAATCGCCCTGGTAGCACCATTTTTTGCCGTCATGGCCTTCAATAAATCAGACAGCGTGCTGCGCAAGAGGTTTGCCCTGATCTTTTTTGTGATCCTGTGTCTGGGAATATTGTTCAGTTATAGCCGTGCAAGCTGGTTAAGCCTTTTTATTGCAGCTGCGGGGTTTTTAATTCTGGCGTTCCGGGTGCGGTTCAGGTTCCTGCTGGCCTTTGGTATATTGCTGTTAAGTGTGATGTATCTTTTTCAGACAGAGATTGTTATGCATCTGGAACGTAACCAGCAGGAATCCTCTGCTGACTTTGCCGAGCATATCCGTTCGGCATCCAATATTACATCCGATGCCTCCAACCTGGAGAGGATCAATCGCTGGCGCGCCGCATACCGCATGTTTGAAGAACGTCCGGTGCTGGGCTGGGGCCCTGGTACCTACCAGTTTGTATACGCACCCTTTCAGCGTTCAGAAGATTATACCGTCATTACCACCCACTTCGGAGACCTCGGCAATGCACACAGTGAATATTTTGGCCCCTTGTCAGAAAGCGGCATGCCTGGCATGTTGTCTTTTGTGGCACTGGCACTCGCCGTCGTTGCTACAGGAGTAAAACTGTTTAAAAAAGCTCCGACGAGGGAGCTCAGACTTATCGCACTCGGACTGACCCTCGGCTTCATAACCTATTTTATTCACGGTTTTCTGAATAACTTTCTTGACACCGACAAAGCCTCAGTGCCTTTCTGGGGCATGGTGGCCATATTGGTGGCCATGGATGTGTTTTATGGGAAAAGAAAGGAAGCCACACCTGGAAAATCTCTGAATAAACAAGCAGAGTAGGCACAGCCGTTGCATTTGCAAAGACAGGCATAAAGCCTTAATTTTGCTGCCTGAACACATTAAGTAAGAATCCGAAAAATAATTATATGGAAACCATTAAGACGTTGTTAAATCATAAAACTATCCGTAAATACAAGAGCGACCCCATTGAGGATCAAATTCTTGATGAAATTCTGGAGGCCGGCTTTCGTGCCTCTACTACAGGAAACATGCAGGTGTACTCGGTGATCGTATCGAAGGATGAACAAAAACGCAAGGAGCTTTGCAAGCTTCATTTTGGGCAGCAAATGGTGGAGCAGGCACCTGTGACACTCACGTTTTGTGCCGACTTCAACCGCTTCAACAAGTGGTGCAAACAGCGCGATGCAGATCCCGGCTATGATAACTTTCTGTCATTTTTCACTGCGGCCATCGATGCTTTGCTGGTAGCTCAAAATGTGGCTGTTGCAGCAGAAGCTCACGGCCTGGGAATATGCTACCTGGGGCCCACGACATATCAGGCAGACAAGCTGATAGAATTCTTCAATCTCCCGGAAGGCGTCGTGCCCGTCACCACACTGGTCGTAGGGTATCCTGATGAAGACCCTGAGCAGGTGGACAGACTCCCGGCAGAAGGAGTCGTGCATCATGAATCATACAAGGATTACACATCCGAAGATATCGACCGGATCTATCATCATAAAGAAAACCTGCCGCTCACAGCTAAACTGATAGAGGAAAATCAGCTCGAAAACCTCGCGCAGATCTTTACCTTTAAACGGTATACCAAAAAGGACAACCTGCATTTCAGCCGCGTATTCCTCGAAGTCATCGAAGACCAGGGCTTCATGAATCACAAAGAATAAGCCCTTATATCTTTTAGCAGCACTCAGAATAAAACCCGGACCTGATGTCTTTATAAAGGAAGACAACGGGTCCGGGTTTTAAATATGCTATCGGATCAGGAAATGTTTTGCTATCTATGGGAAAATGATCCCGGGATAATTGCCTATGGCTACCTTGGGTATGCTTGCATTGTATTGCGTATTTATGGCTGCGATGAACTCATTGGCCACGATGGCATTCCCCCTGGAAGACAGGTGAATACCGTCGAGAGAGAAAATTCCTCCACTCACAAAATCCGTGGAGAAGCCTATAGCGTCAAAATAGATTCCGGGTTCGGCTTCCCTGAGGAGTTCGTTCACGTCGACAAAGGCCATGTTGGTTTCTGTGGCTGTATTGTGAATGATGTCGTTGTATTCGTTCACGGCTTCCGCGATATGGTTGATTTGTTCCAGGGAGAGATAATATTCAGCTGTCAGGGGCACCTGGCTTCCCCAATTTTCATTTTGGATGCCATCGAGTGCTGTAAGCAGTATAAGTTCACCTGTCTCGAGCTGCCGGAAGCCGGCCGGGTGTTCTGTGTCGACTACCACCAGTGGGTTTGGGCCGATATCGAATTCAATATGTGGGGCTTCCGCATAGGCCATGTTGAGAGCGGCCACCACGTCGGGGTCAGTGAGTAAAAGGGCGTTATATGGCACTGTAGTAAAAAAGGGAATGGTGGTAATGTCGACGATATTTGCTGTGACACCTTTTGCACCGCCCTGGGTTAGTTGTTGAACGAGATATTGATAGGCCGCACGAAACTCTTCCGGCGGGAGAATGTTATCACCTTCCCCGCCGTCCAGGGCATATCCCAGGATGTCGTTGCTTCCTATCCATAAAGAAAAGAAGCTGGGGTTCAGCACCAGGGCATCGCCCAGGATGCTGCTGGTTGCGATGTTGGCAGCAAAGCGCCCGTAGTAAGGGTTGAGGGCAGCATATCCTTCAAAAAGCAGGTGTTGCGTTTTTGCACCGGGTACGCCAAGGTTGTGAAAGGGCCCTTCGGCGTCATAAATGTTTTCATAATTACCGGGGTCGGGGGTTCCCCCTATAGGCACTGGTAGCAGCTGACCTTCCACTTGTGCCAGAACAAGGCGGTTGCCAAATCCTATGTCGTCATGCATAAGCGGTTGGTTGAAATCCTCCAGGCCTGTATGCATGAACTGCCCTGCCATGATGTTGGCCACTGAGTTGTGCTGGCCTTCACGGAAAAGTTCTCCATCCATGAAGCCTGCCGTAAGTGAGTTTCCAAGTGAGACAAAGGTAGAAAGGTCTGCGTCTCCTGCGCTGGGCGAATGCTTGTCAATATCGGCTTCACAGCTTGTAAACAGGCCAATAAAGATAAATAGAATAATCGGGAATATGTTGTTTTTTGCCATGATGTAAGTCGTTTTTTGGTTTTTAGAACTGGTATGTGATGCCAATGCCGGGAATGATGATTCTTGAACTGTAGGTGCCGTTAAAATTTTCCGGGGTGTACCTCATGTCTTCTTCCATTCCGATGATGTAAAGGAGGCTGGCGTCGATGCTCAGGTTTGAGGAAGGCATAAAGGATGCTCCGCCGGTAAAGGCCAGGTTGTCGAGGCTGGGCGTTTCAGGTGAAAAATAATCGCTGTTGACCGGAGTAGGGTCGAAATAGCCTCCTGCTCTGAGATAAAATGCCGGGGTTACCCGGTATTCTCCTCCTGCCCTGACGATAAGCGTATTGCTGTAATCTCTTTTGTTGTAGCTGTCAGGAAGGCTGGAGGTGTTTTCGTTGAAGTCGAAAACCAGCTCTTCATACTCACTCCAGAACACATAGTGCAGCGCCATACCAAGCAAAAGATCGGGCGTGACCTGGTATGAAATGCCGAAATCGAGGTTTGCCGGCAAGGGCAGGCTTACATCCACCCGGTTTTCAGCCGGGAACTCAGAGGCGAGGGATGAGGGGATGTTGGAAAACAGGGCATCGCCATTTTCTATCTCCATCATGATCTTTGAACGATAACTAAGGCCGGCACTGAAACCCAGAGGATGGGCAAACTGAAGGCCGGCATTGAAACCGTAGTTGGTTGCGTTGCCGTCGATATTCAGCTGTCCTTCGCCACCCGGTCCTTCAACCGGGAGCGCCCGCTCCAGGTCTACTGAGCCAATGGCATATACAAAACCTGCCCCCAGTGATAGCATGTCTGTCAGGCGAAAAGACAGGGTAGGCTGAATGGTTATCGCCCTCATTGAGATCTCCTGTATCAGGAAACGGCCAGCCCATCCATCTTCCCATTTCAGGCTGTTACCGTATGGGGTGTTTACCGCAATGCCACCGGCTAACCTGTCGGTAAGCATTCCGGCAACATAAAAATGAAAAGGTGTACCAGGAGGATTATCGGTTTTGGCCTGGTATACAGAGGGTGTCTCCATCTGGTATGCAGTGCTTCCGAAAACACCGTTGATGCCACCCACGATACTTAATTGTTCCGGCATCATGGCCAGGGCGCCAGGGTTATTGAATGTCGCACTGGCATCCAGCGCCAGGGAGGTACCTATCAATCCCATGCCAAGCTGGCGCTGGCCGTGAAGACTCACCTGGTAACCGCCTGCATAAATCGTAGTGGACGTCGCCAGCAGGAAAGCGACCATAATGATACATTTTCTCATATTCTTGTGTTTTGGTTTTTGGATGCAACATATATGTTGTTAAACGACGCGCAAGATATAAAAAAAATTGTTTCCGTAAACATTTGTTTAAGCGTTATGCGCTTTTATCCACAAAAAAGGCTGTTCTGCTCTCCCGGAACACAAAACGCAGAACTCTTTTACGAGTATTGAAAGCTGCTGCCGCCGATAAATTCTCTAAGCACGGATGTGGGTGGGATATCTTTGGGGTCGATGGGGGTAAGCAGGGAGAGGATGCGGTTTAGCCTTATGACTTCATCACGGATCTGTTCGTTCTCTGCTTTTTCGGGGAGCGCTATGGCGGGGGCATAGTGGGAGAAAACGGCCGGCTCATAAAT
Source organism: Bacteroidales bacterium (assembly GCA_007124575.1). Taxonomy (GTDB): domain Bacteria; phylum Bacteroidota; class Bacteroidia; order Bacteroidales; family UBA7960; genus PUPG01. The sequence goes on from SLEW01000312.1 coordinate 8,221, forward strand.
AAGAGCGCTGTTAAAGATGGCATGTGCACTTTCCTGGAAGGGAAAGATGCTTTGATATTCGTTTCGGATCACGTCGGGCCAGCGCCGTATGGTCTCATTAAAGCTGTAGCCCCTGAAGAGGTGGTCCCTTACCAGCCTGCGCATCAGGCGATGGTCGGAGGTGGATAGCGGAAGGTGGTCATGGATGTTCAGTGTGCTTAGCGCAGAAACGTAAAGCCGATAAGACTCTGCGTCCATTACGTCTTTCCACAGATCCGGGTTCAGCCCATGAATGCCTTCCACGATAATGTATGTGTCCCTGGTTATGCTGGTGCTTTTTTTGTCCGGAACCGGGCCTTTGCCGTCGAAATGATATTTAGGCAGGTATACCTCTTTCCCGGAAAGGAGAT